>JAEUHO010000351.1 GCA_016795345.1 Planctomycetia bacterium
ACGTCCGGGCTCCACCGAGCGACGACGCGAAGGACAGGGCGTCGTGGGCAGGGGCTCGGGTCTGAACGACCACAGGGGCACGGACGTCGCTCCACCGCGCGGGGCTTCCCCCGCGCCGACATCCTGTCCTCGCGCGAGCCGCGGCCCGGTCACGGAGAATCCGCCGGGCGCCACCGTTCCCTCCGGCGCGCCGATGCGGCCCAAGCCGGCCGAGAGACCAGGAGCCTTCGCCGTCGGCTCAGGAACCCGACGGTCCCGCCTCACTCCGGCGTCAGTTCGACCTCGGCGACGTGCTCCCTGCTCTGGCGGCCGCTGAGTTCGACGCGCGGAACGGTCGTCCATCGATACCCGGCCGCACCGATCCTCAGGCGATACGTTTCCGGTGGCAGGAAGACGCGGTACCCGCCGTCGTCGTCGGCGAACATATCGGCCCGGAGCACCTCCGCCTCACCCGTCGCGTCCCCCGCCAGGCGGGTCACGACGATGCGGACCGACGACAGCGGGACGCCGCCGCGCCCCACGACTCGGAGGTCGACCTCGACCCTCGCCGGCACACGGAGGGTGATCTCGGCGGCGAGGTCTTGGACGACGGTCGGCGCCAGTCCGATCCAACGCGGGCCAGCGAGCATGACCTTCCACGGCCCGGGCCCGCGGACCGCGAGCACGCGGAACTCCCCGGTTCGCGCGACGTACCCCTCTCCGGCGATCGCCCCGGCGGCGTCGATCACGCGAACCAACGCCCGAGTACGGCTCGGCTCCGTAGGCCCTCCATCCGCAGCGACGACGCGTCCCCTCAGCACGCCGGAGGCACGCTTCAGTCGGACCGTGAGCTCCGGCGCCGACGCCACGTCGAACGCTCCGTGCCACATCTCGTGCGAATCGCTGTCCACGGTGATCGACCCCCTGATGTTGGGGACACTCAGCGACGCCCGCCCCGCGCGGTCCGTCACCGACGCGGGGATCTCGTCGCATCGGTCACCCGCGGCGACGGGACGACCGGTGTCGTCCCACGGTGCCCGACGGGTGGAGACAGGTGTCCCGTCCACCGCGACCCGGGCACCTGCCACCGGCTCCCCAGTCGGGCCGACGCAACGGACCGCGAGTTCCCACACCGGCACCACTCCCAGCTCCCCCAGGTCACGACTCTCACCGACTCCGAGCTTCTCGATGGGTCGATCCAGGAACCAACCCGGGGTCAGGATCAGGAGCCGCAGCGCCACGGACGTCGGGACTGTCTCGAACTCGAATCGACCCGAGGTGGACACCGCCGCGACGGGCGCGGACGGGAGTCCCATGGCTGCCCAGCCGGACACGGAGCTCGGGCCGATCGCGAGCAGGTGAATCGAGAGTCCTCGTGGCAACTCACCCAAGGGCGCCCGCAGACGGCCGCTCAAGGCCGCTGCGCGAGCTAGGGTCACCACGACCGGACCGGCGCCGTCGCGCACGGCCGACTGCTTGGGCAGGTACCCGCGCGCCGAAACCGAGAGCGTCATCAACGGTGCTTCGAAGCCGGGGCGCAGCGCGGTCCGTCCATCGGCGCCGCTCACGCCTCGAGCCTCGCGTCCCGTCACCGGATCCCGAAGGAGCACGACCGCCCCGGGCACCGAGGTCCCGGCGTCCGACCGCACGAGGACGTCGATCGTCGCCCGCGAGTCCCCGCCCGTCGCATCCCCGACGGAACCGCCGAAGGCCAGCGTCAGCACGAGGGCGAGTCGGAGCGCCCACTCCAGCCACTCGGGCCGGCGCGCGACGCGCGAGGTCGTGCTCGGAACGACGACAATCCCCCCGAGTCTTCCTCGCTTCATGGCTGGCCGCCGCGCTCGGCGTCACGCCTCACTGACGTCACGGGTCGAGAGATCGCGCCGGACGCGACGCGCCGCGCGGTGGGCGTTGCCGCGGTCTCGGCCTGGAGCGGACATGACGCGGAGGCCGACCTCATCATGCTCGAGATGGTACGACGATCGCCGGACCGCGCGGGCAGGGGGGGCCGTGGGTAGGTCGATCGCGCGGCCCACGTACGACCGGCGACCCTCCGTGGCGGCAGCACCGCGCGATGGAGCGCTGGGCCCGCGACGCCCGACCGGTGCCGGTGGTGTGGTGGCCATCGCATACTCCGCCGCTTCGATCGCCGGAAGGCAGGAGGTCACGGTCGCGCCTACGGCTCCTTGCAGGCCGCGCCGGTAGCCCGCGCGGTGCCTGGCGGACGCGCGGCGACCGCCCATGGAGCACCCCGCGGCGTCGTCCGCCCACCGAACTCGGCTCGCCGCGACAGCCGACGTGACGCGTCCGTCCCGGTGGACGAACGTGCGCGCCGGACGAGTGCTGTCACCGCCGCCACGGCCCGCCGCAGGCCGATGCCCGTCACGCGCGAGCGTCGCAGTAGGCCACGAATGCCTCGAGCGCCGTGCGAAGGTACGGTGAGTACTCGACGTTCTCCGCCATCGCCGCCTCTCTGCTTTCCAGCGCCGCACGGCAGATTCTCTTCACCTCGGCGCACCGACCCGCAAAGGCGAACACACCCGCAAGCAGATATGGCGGCCGGAGCGACTCTCCGGAGTTGTGGTCACGGAACAGATCCGCGAGCGCGTCCGGCGTCCGAACCGACTCCAAGTGCTTGCACGTGGCGACGAGGAGCGGAACCACGCCGTCGAGCAGGGCCTCCGGCGGCTCATCTCCGTCGAACGCCCAGCCTTTCCGCGCCCCGCCAGGCGGGAGCCGATCCGCGCCTGGCTCAAAGGACCTCAGACTGAGGTTGCCGGCGTACTCGCCGGCTACCCAACCCGGATCAAGTGGTGCCATGAACTCGTCGAAGTCGTCGCTCCGGACACCCACCGCAATCTGCACGTATCTCGGACGGACCCAGTAGACGTCAGCAGTGATGCGATCGTGGAATCGCCCTCGATCGCGGGTCGCCAAGACCCCGTCCATCTTCTTGTCGGGGACAAAGCCCTCGGCCTGAAGGACAGGGAAGAACTTGGCGCGCAGGACCTGACGCGTCTGCCTCGTGGTCACTCGTTGGACTCCACTGCCGCTCGACCCACCGCCTTGAGCCCTGATCGGCCCCTGGCGATCGTACAACCTCGTTCGGGGACTCAATACGAGGCCGCTGCCCCTGGGTGGACGTCGTCGAAGTGATGATCCGGACCGGACGTTCGGGGAAGGCGCACCTCAGGACACCGGAGACCGTACGCCGGCCGCCGGATCACCTGGGCACGAGGGATCGGGGAGGCTTCGATCGCGCAGCCCCGCAGCACCCGGCGACCCACCGCGGCCGCGGGACCTCGTCGCAAGACCCGGCCGCAGGGCTCGCCGGGCACGCAGGTTCGTGAGGCCCGGGCCGACGGAGGCCGGGAAGCACGCGAGGCCCGTCCGACGCCGGTGGAACGGCGGCGGACGGGCCTCGCGGTCCCAGGCGGCGGGTTGCCGCCGAGGGACGTCAGCCGATGAACTCGGGCTCGACCAGCTCGGCGAGGATCTTCGCGTCCACCGCGCGCTTGTAGAGCGTGCGGAGGGCCTGGCGGCCGCGCTCGCCGTAGTCGAGCGTGAGGTCGTTCACGTACATGCCCACGAACTTGTCGGCCTTGTCCTTCGGCAGGTTGCGGCCGAACTTCATGGCGTAGGCGAGCGCCTCCTCGCGGTGGCCGAGGGCGTAGGCGATCGAACGCTTGAGGTCGAGCGCGATCTTCGCCGCGAGGTCCGCGGGGATGTCGCGGCGGATGCCGTTGCCGCCGAGCGGCAGCGGGAGCCCCTCGGTCTGGTCGCTCCACCACTGGCCGAAGTCCACGACGCGGACGAGGCCGTGCTCCTTGTAGGTGAGCTGGCCCTCGTGGATGATCACGCCCGCGCGCACGAGACCGGCGCGCACGACGTCCATGATCTTGTCGAAGGGGACCTGGCGCGCGTCGATCTTCGTGCGGCCGAACCAGAGGCGCGCGACGAGCGCGGCGGTCGTGAGCGCGCCCGGGAGCGCGACCTTCATGCCCTCGACCTCGCTCGGGCGGATCGGCGTCTTCGCGACGAGCATCGGGCCGTAGGCGTCGCCGAAGGAGGCGCCGCAGGTCAGGAGCGCGTAGTTGCCGCGGACGTAGGGATAGGCGTGGAACGAGATCGCGGTGAGGTCGTACGTGCCCTTCTTCGCGTCCTCGTTGAGCGTCTGGATGTCCTTGAGGACGTGCTCGTAGCGGCGGCCCTCGGTGTCGACGCGGCCGGCGGCGAGCGCGTAGAACATGAACGCGTCGTCGGGGTCGGGGCTGTGCGCGACGGTGATCGTGCCGTCGGCGCGCCGCGGGGGCAGGTCGGTCGGGATCGGGAGCGGCTTCGGCGCGGCGGGCGCCTCGGCCTCGGCGGGCTCGGCGGCGACCGCGGGGACCTTCGCGAGCGCCGCGAGCACCTCGCCCGCGCCCTCGCCGTCGAGCGCGTCGAGGTCGTCCGCGACGACGGGCGCCGACTTCGCCGGCTTCTTCGCGGGCGCGGCCTTCTTCGGCGCGGCGGGCTTCGCCTTCGGCGCGGCGGGCGCGGCGGCGGCCGCGGGCGCGGCCTCCACGGGCGCGGGCTTCGCGGCCTTCGGCGCCGCCTTCGCGGCCTTCGCGGCGGGCGCGGCCTTCTCGGGCGCCGGCTTCTCGGCCGCGGGGGCGGCCTTCTTGGCGGGCGCCTTCGCCGCCTTCGCCGGCGGCGTCACCGCCTTGGCGGCGGGCTTCGCGGCGGACTTCTCGGGGGAGTCCGGCTTGTCAGAGGGGGTCGTACGGTCGGTCGGCTTGCCGGCAGGCTTCTTCGCCACGAGATCGGTCCCCGGGGGGTGGGAGGGGAAGGCTACCGCCGTTGCGGAAGGGTGCGGAGCAAACGGCGGGCGCCCGGCGGCCGCGACGTAGGATTCCGCGCCGCGGCCACCCCCGGCCCCCCGTGGCCGGGCCCGGTCGCCCCGGAGGCCCCCATGTCCGCCCCGCTCTTCCTCGCCGGCGCCGTCCGCACCCCCATCGGCAAGTTCGGGGGCACCCTCGCCCCGCTCTCCGCCCCGGACCTCGGGGTCGCGGCCGCCAAGGAAGCCCTCGCCCGCGCGAAAGTCCCGGCGACCGCGGTGGACGAGACGATCTTCGGCCACGGCCGGCAGGGCGGGCAGGGCCCGGGCACCGGCCGCCAGGTCAGCGTGCGCGCCGGGGTGCCGGTCGAGGTCCCCGCGTGGACCGTGAACATGGCCTGCGGCTCGTCGCTGAAGGCCGTGATGCTCGCCGCCGAGGCGATCGCCGCCGGCCGCGCCGACGTCGTGCTCGCCGGCGGCATGGAGAGCATGTCGAACACGCCCTACCTGCTGCCGCGCGCGCGGTGGGGCTACCGCCTCGGCAACGACCAGGTGGTGGACGGCATGTACCGCGACGGCTTCCACTGCCTGCTCGCCAACCAGCTGATGGGCGAGACAGCCGAGAACCTCGTGCCGATGTACACGATCACGCGGCAGGAGCAGGACGCGTACGCCGCCCGCAGCCAGCAGCGGGCCGAGGCGGCGCGCAAGCGCGGCCGCTTCACGGCCGAGAAGGTCGCCGTCGAGGTGAAGGGCAAGGGCGGCCCCGTCCCCTTCACCGAGGACGAACACGCCCGCGACGGCGTCACCGCGGACCAGCTCGCGTCGCTGCCGCCCGTGTTCTCGAAGACGGGGTCGGTCCACGCGGGCAACTCGAGCGGCATCACCGACGGCGGCAGCGCCGTCGTCGTGCTCTCGGAGCAGGCCGTCGCCCGCCACGGCGTCACGCCCATGGCGCGGATCGTCGCGTGGACGCAGGCCGGCGTCGACCCGAAGGTGATGGGCCTCGGCCCGGTCCCGGCGGTGCGCAAGCTCCTCGAGCGCACGGGCCTCGCGGTCGGCGACATCGACCTGTGGGAGCTCAACGAGGCGTTCGCCGCCCAGGTCATCGCCTGCAACCGCGAGCTCCGGATCCCCGAGGACCGCCTCAACGTGGACGGCGGCTCCATCGCGATCGGCCACCCGATCGGCGCGACGGGCTGCCGCATCCTCGTGACGCTGCTCCACTCGATGGCGGAGCGCGGCGCCCGGCGCGGCGTCGCGACGCTGTGCATCAGCGGCGGCCTCGGCGTCGCGGTCCTCGTCGAGCGCGTCTGACCGCGTCGGGACGCGCCTCCCCCGAGCGCCGAGCCGGCGCGACCGCATCCCGCGCCTCGCACGCGAGGCCCGGCGCGCCGCGGGGCCGCGCCCCCGTCAGCGCAGCAGCGCGCCGACGCGGGCGATGAGCGTCTGGCGCTCGAACGGCTTCTGCACGAAGCCCTCGACGCCGAGGCCCGCGAACCGGGCCATGGCGTCCTCCTGCGTGAAGCCGCTGATCACGAGCACCTTCACGTCGCCGCGGACCGCGCGGATCTGCTTCAGCGTCTCCTCGCTCGAGAGCCCGGGCATCGTCATGTCGAGGAGCACCGCGCGCACGCGGTCCTTCTCGGCGCGGAACCGCTCGACGCCCTCGCGGCCCTCGGCGGCGAACACGACGTCGTAGCCCGCGCCCGCGAGCATCCGCGAGACGACCTCGAGCACCGTCGGGTCGTCGTCGATCACGAGGACCGTGCCGCCGCCGCGCACCGCGTCGGCCGCGCGGGCCGGCGGGGCGCGACGGACCGGCCGGTCGCCGCGGTACGGCGGCAGGACCACGCGGAACGTCGAGCCCTGGCCCGGCGCGCTCGTGACGCGCACCGCGCCGTGGTGGCCCCGGACGATCCCGAGGAGCGCGGCGAGGCCGAGGCCGCGGCCGGTGAACTTCGTCGTGAAGAAGGGCTCGAAGATCTTGCGCTGGGTGGCCTCGTCCATGCCGACGCCGGTGTCGGCCACCTCCAGGACGACGTACGGGCCCGGCGCGAGGCCCGCGCCGCCGTACGCGGTCGCGAGCCACGCCGCGTCCACGGCCTCGCGGGCGGTGCGCAGCGTCACGACGCCCTCGCGCTCGCCCATCGCCTCCGACGCGTTCGTGATCAGGTTCATCACGACCTGGCGGAGCTGCGCCGCGTCGGCCTCGACGGGCGGGAGGTCGTCGGCGAAGTCGAGGACGAGCTTCACGCGCTTGCTGATGGAGACCTGCAGGAGCTTCGCCATGTCGCGCACGACGTCGTTGAGGTCGAGCGGCTCCACGACGAACCGGCCCTTGCCCGCGTAGGCGAGGAGCTGCTGGGTGAGGTCGCTGGCGCGCAGCCCCGCGCGCTTCAGGTCCTCGACGCGGGCGGCGGCGGGCGAGCCGGGCTCGAGGTGGAGCAGCGCGAGGTCGGCGTTGCCGAGCACGCCCATGAGGAGGTTGTTGAAGTCGTGGGCGATGCCGCCCGCGAGCACGCCGAGGCTCTCGAGCCGCTGCGCGTGCTGCACCTGCGTCTCGAGCCGGCGGCGCTCGTCCTCGACGCGCCGGCGCTCCGTGATGTCGCGGTCGAGCGACAGCACGAGGCGTCGGCCGCCCCACGCGATCTCGCGCGCGATCACCTCCAGCGGGAAGAACGAGCCGTCCGCGCGCCGGTGGCGGGCCTCGAACGTGAGGGTCTCGCCCGCGCGGAGCCGGCGCACGCGCTCGGGGCCCTCCGCCGCGGTCGCGGGGTCGTCGAGCTCGAGGATCGACATGCCGAGCAGGCGCTCGACCGGGAACCCGTGCATCCGCGCGGCCGCCTCGTTGGCGTGCACGATCCGGAGCGGCGACCTGGCGTCGTTCGGGTCGAGCAGGAACAACGCGTCGGGCAGCTCGGCCGAGAGGACGCGGAAGAGCTCCTCGCGCTCGCGCACCGCCTGCTCGGCGCGCCGCGCCTCGGTGACGTCGCGGAGCGCGACCACCGCGCCGTGGGTGCGCCCGACGGGGTCCGCGATCGGCGCCCAGCGGGGCCACACGCTGCGCTCCGCGCCGCCGACGGCCACGAGCACGACGGGGATGGCGGTCTCGGTGGCCGCCTCCGCGTGGAGCATCTCGTCGACGATGTCGGGCCGCGGCGCACGGCTCTTCTCGTCGACGAAGCGGAGGACCTCGTGGAGCGTGTGGTCGCGCGCGGCCGGCGCCGTCCAGCCGGTGAGCGTCTCGGCGGCGGGGTTCAGGTAGTCCACGCGCCCGGCGGCGTCGCACGTGAGCACCGCGTCGCCGATGCTGCGCAGCGTCACGCGGAGGCGCTCGGTCTGCTCGGCGAAGTCCGCCTCGGCGCGGCGGCGGACGGTGTTCTCGCGGCGGAGGTCGTCCACGGCGATCGAGAGCGCCGCGGTCCGGTCGCGCACGGCGCGCTGGACCGCGGCCTCGCGCCCGAGGGACGCCCGCAGCGTCTGCGTGAGGAGCGCGGTGAGCACCAGCCCGGTCGCGAGCGCGGCCCACGGCTGCCACGGGCGGCGCGTCTCGCCGAACGACGGCGCGGGCTGCGTGATCACCTCCCACCGCCGGCCGCCGATGGCGACCGGCGTGGACTGATGCGCCCCCGCGACCGCCTGCGACCGCTCGCGCGGGCAGGTGCGGCCGTCCTCGTCGTCGAGGCGCGACAGCGAGTGCCCGAGGAAGACCGAGTTCCCCGGGTCGGTGACGTCGTACAGGCAGATGTCGAGCCCCTCCGGGTCGAGCGTGGCCCGGGCATGGTCGATGACGAGGGTCGGGTCGAGGATGACGAACGCCCACCCGCGGAGCGCCGCGCGGCGCTCCGCCACGGACGAAGGCACCCGCCCCCGCGCGTACACCGGCTGCACCAGCGCGACGGCGG
>JAEUHO010000379.1 GCA_016795345.1 Planctomycetia bacterium
GCCGCGGCGCCCGGCCTGGTTCGCGGCCTGCGCGAACCCGCCGGCGTCGTCGCGGTCCGAGAGCTCGCGCGCCCGCGAGAGCTCCTCGCCGGCCCGCAGCCGGTTGGCGGCCACCGAGCCGTGGTCGGCGGTCTCGTCGGCGAGGAACGAGGTGTACTCGGTCATGATGCCGAACTTCGTCGAGAGCGCGACGATCTCGTCCACGAGCTCCTTCTCCTGGCGGCCCGCGATGCGGATCGCGTCGATCAGCTCCGCGATGCGGCGGACGGCCCACACGCGCGCCGGGAAGTCGTCGCGGAGGCCCTGGCCCTCGCCGCCGGCCTGCAGCTTGTAGTGGAACTCGCGGCCCTGCTCGCCGTCGCGCCCGGAGAGCACGACGTCCACCGGGCCGCCACCGTGCTTGAAGCGGCCGGCGACGACCACCTGGCCGCCGCGGAACAGGTCGGGCATCGTGCCCGGGAGCACGCCGGAGACCTTCATGCCGCCGAAGTCGAGCTTCACGTCGGTGAGCACCGGGTAGCGGAGCTTCTCGTACAGCGCCGCCACCTTCCGCTCGACGTCCTCGCCGGGGCGGACGTAGGCCGGCGCGCCGTGGTTCTCGAGCGCGATGCGGTCGAGGAACGCGGCGTTGACGGTGGTGCCGAGGCCGAAGGTGAAGATGCTCGCCTTGGCGGCCTGGTTCCACCCGGCGACCCGCTTCACGATCTCGTCCGGGTCGGTCGTCTCGCCGATGGTCGGGCGGCCGTCGGTCAGGAACAGGAGCACCCGCGGCAGGCCGGGCGTCGTCGGCTGCGTGAGCGCGGTCTTGAACGCGTCCACGATGCGGGTGCCGCCGGAGGCGCGCAGGCCCTCCACGAAGTCGAACGCCTCCTTGAGGGCCTCCTTCGAGGCCTTGCGCGGGGCGTCCCAGAGCGCCACGACGTCGGACGAGTAGGTGATGACGTTGAAGAGGTCGCCCTCGTTGAGCCCGCCGATCACCTGGCGCAGCGCCGCGCGCGTCTGCTCGAACACGACGCCGGCCATGGAGCCGGACACGTCCACGCAGAACGTGATGTCCTTCGGCTTCGCCGCCGCCGCCTTCGCGTCGGGGACCGACGGCGCGGCGAGCAGGAGGAAGTAGCCGCGGTCCTCGCCGCGGGGCCAGTGCGTGAGCAGCGTCGCCGACACGTCGCCGGCCTGCTCGCCCCAGTAGAGGAGGAAGTCCGTCTCGGGCCGGACCTGCTTCGCCTCCATCGTCGCGCGCAGCCGCTTCGCGTCCTTGCGGGTCACGACGACGTCGTGCGACGGGCAGTAGACCGCGCCGACGCCCGTCGGGCTCTCGACGTCGACGGTCACGCGCACGTCGCGCAGGGGCTTGGCCGAGAACTTCTCGGTGTTGAGCGGGTAGACGAGCTCGACGGTCTCGCCGTCCTTCGGGAGCAGCTGGTCGTACTCGAGCACGAGCTGGCGCGAGCCGCCGGGCGGGATCGGGAAGATCGACGCGCGGAAGAAGTCGCGGCCGACGTACTCCACGAGGGCCGGGTCCTTCTGCCGGCGGACGATGTCGTCGTAGATCCGGCGGGCCTCCTCGGCCTTGAGCAGCCGGCCCTCCATGGCCTTCCCGTCCACCATCAGCGTGACCGCGTTCACCATGGCGCCCGCGGGCACCGGGAACACGTACTCGGTCTCGAGCGGGATCGACGAGAGGTTCGTGAACTCCTGGTCCACGCGCACGCGGGCCTTCTGCCCCACGACGTTCACGTCCACGTGGTGGTACGTGACGGCCCAGTCGCCGCGGACGCGGCGCTCGGGGCGGATCGGGACGAGGAAGCCGTCGGCCCGGGCGGGCGCGGCGGCGACGACGGCCGTGGCGAGGAGCGCGGCGGCGAGGACGGCGACGAGGAGGCGGGACATGGGAGGACTCCGTTCAGATGGGTCGTACCCCTTCGGACGGCCTCCCCCGGCAAAAGTTCTGCACATCCCGGGCACGGGGCGCCCCTGGCGCCGGCGCGGTCCCGGGCCCGGCGGATCCATCGGTTCCGTCGCATCGCACGTCACGCGACCCCGGGGCGGGTGCGCGGTCGGGCGCGCGGGACGGCGAGGCCCGGCCCGCCGCGTGCCCGGGCGCCGCTGCGGCTACTTCGCGTGGCGCTCCCACCACCACGTCCAGTTGCGACGCAGGGCGGTGCGAGCGGGCCGGTCGAGGCCGGCGGCGGGGCCGAACGAGCGCCGCGCGAGCGCGGCGAGGCCGGCCTCGGCCCAGGTCGCGAGTTCGTCCGACGGGTCCTCGAGCGCCGCGAGCAGCGTCGCGAGCTCGCGCCGGTCGCCGGCCTTCGCGAGCCGCGCCGCGATCCACACGCGCTCGTGGGCGGTCGCGGCCTGCGGGAGGAGGCCGTGGAGGGTGTCGCGGGCCGCGGGTGCGTCCGCGGTCGAGAGCCGCGGCAACACGTCCTCGACGGCGCGCCGCAGCGGGCCGAACGGGAGCGGGCAGACCTCCGGGTCGCTCGTCGGCGCCAGCGGCGCGTCGCGACCCGCGCCCGCGACCACGCGGACGTGGCCGCCGCCCACGCGCGCCAGCGGCTCGAGGACGCGCCGCGACTCGGTCCCGAGCGCGACGGCGTGGAGCTCGCAGCCCCGCAGGAGGTTCATCCGGGTGACGTCCTCGACGATCGCCTCGACGTCGGCGTACCACGGCTTGCCGGTGGCGAGGTTGGCGGTGTCGTCCCAGTCGTCGCGGCTCGGCACGCCGTCCGTGAGGACGAACATCGTCGTCGCGCCCGCCGCCAGGAGCGTGAGCGGGTCGGTGCCGAACACGGACCGGCCGTCGCCGGCGCCCGTCATCGTCACGCCGAAGGCCTTCCGGAGCCCGCCGTGGAGGTTCGTCGTGCCGCGATGCGAGGCCCGGCGCGCCGCGTCGAGGTCGCGGCACGCGGCGGTGACGTTGGTGCCCGTCGCCGGGACGAGCCCCGGCGTCGAGACGAGCGTCCGCGCGTCCGAGCC
>JAEUHO010000381.1 GCA_016795345.1 Planctomycetia bacterium
TCAAGATCGCCGTCCCCGCCAACAAGGTCTGACCCGCGCCCGGGGCGCGCGCCCCGCGGACGGGCCCGGGCCTCGCGTGCCGCGCGCCGCTCGATCGGCCCCGGCCCGCCGTCAGCGGGAGCCCTCGTCGCGGTCGGCCGCGGCCTGCTCGTCGCGGTACCGCGCCTCGAGCGCGGCCACCTGCGCGCGGCGCGGGTCGGTCGCCGCGGCCTTCGTCGCGTCGAGGGCGCGCTTCGCCTCCGCGAGCGCGTCGAACGCGTCGCGGTAGTTGCCCTTGTACTTGTAGACCTTCGCGAGCTCGAGCCACGCGTCGACGAACGTCGGCCGCTGCGCCACCGCGTCGCGGAGCTCGCCGAGCGCCTCGACGTGGCCGCCGGCGCGGCGGAGCGCCTCGAGGGCGCGGGCGAACGCGGCGTCGGGGCCCTCGGCCGCGCGCGCGCGCGTCTCGTCGAGCGTCCGCTGCAGCGAGGCCCGCTCGTCGTCGGTGACCGAGCGGTCGGTCGCGGCGAGCGCGACGGCGCGCTCGAGGTGCGGGAGCGCGCGGGCGGGCTGCTGCGCCACGTTCCACGCGCCCGCGGCGATCCGCGCGAGCGTGAGGTCGCGCGGCGTCCAGAACGTCGCGCGCTCGAGGTACGCCGCCTGCCCCGCGAGGTCGTCGGGCTCGAGCGCCGTCCACGCGATGTGCAGCTGCCGGAAGACCCGCGCGAGGTCGCGCCGGTCGGCCGCCGGCACGGGCCGCGGGTCGACGACGTCGGCCTCGCGCCGCTTCCCGCCGGGCACGTAGCGCAGCGCGAGATGCCGCTCGTACGCGGCCTTGGCGTCGGCGTCGCGCCGGACGGGCAGCAGCAGGTAGGCGTCGCCGAGCGTCTCGAGCAGCGACGCGTCGGCGTCGCCGCGCGGGTGCGCCCGCGCGCGCTCGAGCATCCGCACCGCGCGCTCGACCGACGAGGCGCGCCGCGCGTGGAGCGCCGCCACGCGCGCGGCCTGCGTGGCCGGCGTGCGGTCCGCCGCCTCCTTCGCGGCGAGGCCGTCGAGCAGCAGCCGGCGCGCCGTCCGGTCGAGCGCGCGGAGGTGCGCCGGGTCGGCCTCGAGGAGCGCGGCGTCGAACGCCGCGTCGTCGCGCCACGTCGCGGCGACGGCCCACGACGCGGGGACGAGGGCCAGCAGCACGGCCGTCAGCGCGCCGAGCACGACGGTCCGCGGCCCGACGGCGAGCAGCCGCTCGGCCCCGAGGCCCGCGAGCGGCAGGAGCGCCACGCTCGGCAGGTACGCGTACCGGTCCTCGAACGCGGCGCCGATCGGGACCAGCTGCAGCACCGGCAGCGCGAGCAGGACGAACGCGGCGACGCACGCCGACGCGAGGCCCGCCCGCCCCCGCGCCGCGCGGACGACGACGGCCAGGAGCGCGACGGCGACGCCCGCGCCCGCGACCGCGTACGTCATGGGCAGGTCCGTCGCGGACCAGAGCACCGGGTCGTTCGACGCGTCGCCGGTGAGCCCCGCCGGGACGAAGACCTTCGCGGCCATGCGCACGAGCACGACCGCGGCGACGAGCATCCGCTCGAACAGGGTGCGCGCGACGAACGGGCCGTTGGCGGCCACCGCCGCGGGGTCGCCGGCGGTCGCCCGCAGCACGCCCCACGCGACGAGCGCGCCCGCGAGCGCCGCGTAGCCGCCCCACCGCGCCCGCAGCGCGGGCCGCAGCCCGCGCGACGCCGCGGCGTCGACGAGGAGCAGCACCCCGGGCAGCGGGAGCGCGGCCTCCTTCGACAGGCACGCGAGCAGGTACAGCAGCGCCGCGCCGAGCGCCCGGTCGGGCGACAGCGCGGGCCGCGCGGTCCACACGAGGAAGGCGAGGGCCGCGAAGACCGTCGCGAGGAGGTCGCCGCGGGCCACGATCCACGACACGGTGCCCGTGTGCAGCGGGTGCATCGCGAAGAGGAGCGCCGTCGTCGCCGACACCACCGGCCGCCGCGGCAGCAGCCGATGGGCCACCGCCAGCACGAGGACCGACGCCACCCCGTGCAGCAGCAGGTTCACGAGGTGGAACGGGAACGGGTTCTCGACGCCGTGGAGCCCCGCTTGCACCGCCAGCGTCGCCGACACGACGGGGCGGTACAGCCCGAGCTCGGAGCCGACCGCCCCGCCCCAGGTCCCGAGGAAGAGCTCGGGGATCGCCGCGAACCCCCGGGCGATCGGGCTCGACGGCCGGAGCAGGATCCCGTCGTCCCAGACGAACCCGTTCCGGAGCACCCCGCCCTGGGCCGCCCACGCGGCCGCCACGACGAGCAGCGGCATCCACGGCGGGAGCACGCGGCGCACGGGGCCCCCGGGCGAGCCCGGGGCGGCGGCGAGGGGCGGGAGAGGGTCCATCGTGCGGTCGAACGTACGCGGGGGCCCGCCGGTTCCCGGCGGACCCCCGCGACGACGCGCCGGTCCGGCCTACTTGGTCGGGTCCACCGGCTCGATCGGCACGTACCCCGGCCAGTCCTCGCGCGTCGGCGGCTGCGCGCCGACCTTCGAGAGGTCCATCGGGATCAGCGTCTCGAGGTAGTACTTCTCGAACTCCGCGTGGAGCTTCTTCCAGTCGTCCTCGGACTTGATGCCGAACCGCGACTTGAAGCGCTCGAACGCGTACCCCTCGGCCTCGACGCTCGGGTGATTGAGCATGTCGTCGAGGTAGCCCTTGAACTTCGACTGGTACTTCTTGTTGAGCCCCTCGTTGAGGAAGTACACGAACGCCCACGACTGGGCGTAGAAGATGCCGAGGCCCTGCATCTTCCAGTTCTCCATGGCCCACGCGTCCACCGCGCCGTAGCCCTCGAACCCGACGAGCACCTTGGTCGGGAAGATGGGCAGCTTGCGGTTCTGCTGCTTCATCTGCGCGTCGGCGCTCTTCAGGAACTCGAGGCGCGGCCGGTTGATGCCGTGGAACGTGAGCGAGCGGTCCTTCGCGAGGTTCACCGCGCCGATGTACTCGGCGAAGCCCTCGCCGAAGAACGACTGGGGCACCCGCGTCGGGCCCCACTCGCGCTTCTGCTTCTGGAACCAGTGCTCGAGCTGGTGCGTGCCCTCGTGCACGTTCTTGTTGATCTCGAACTCGCGGTTGTCCGGCTCGTCGTAGAGGTAGACCCAGCCGGTGCCCGGGCTGAAGTAGCCCGCGACGCCGGTCGGGATGTTGCTCTTCACGACGTTGTCGTGATAGTCGTCGAACGCCTTCCGGTCCGAGAAGATCCAGATGATCATCGGGCAGCCGTCCTTGAACGACCGCTTGCTCATCGGGTAGTCGGGGCGGCCGCCGTACGGGCCCATCAGGTCCTTCAGCTCGCAGTCCTCGGCGTACCGCTTGAGGAACTCGGCGTAGAGCTGCTGGTAGATCTTCGCCTTCTCCGCGAGCACGCGCTGGTAGGTCTTGCGCGTCGCCTCGAGCTCCGCGAGCTTCGCCTGGCGGTCCTTCTTCGGGATCGCGAGGAGGTCCTCCTCGGAGAGGCGCTCGTCGGACGAGTAGCAGATCAGGTACGGGCTCGCGAAGATCGCCTCGTAGTTGTAGTCCTTGAAGTGCGGGTCGCGCGCGATCGCGCGGCGCGCGCCGTCGAGCGCGCGGAACGTCGAGTCGCCGGTGTCGGGGTCGAGCTTCTTCTCGTGCGCGAGAACCTTCTCCCACGCGTGCATCGCGAGCTCGTACTCCTTCGTCTCGTCCGGCCCGAACCACCGCTGCCGGTTGGCCTCCTCGACCGCCCGGATGTACGGGTAGTTCGTGAAGGAGATCATCTCGGG
>JAEUHO010000406.1 GCA_016795345.1 Planctomycetia bacterium
GGCCGCGGCGACCCCGACGAGCACGACCGCGAGCCCGGTGTAGAGGAGGCTGCGGCGGATCACGACGTCGATGTCGAGCATCCGGTGCCGCGCGACGGCGGCGGCGAACGACGCCGGCGCGGCCAGCTCGACCGCGCGGTCGAAGGCCGTCGGCACCGGGGCCTCCGCGCCGACGAGGAGCCGAGGGAGCGCGCGCAGGAGGACGAACGGCGCCGCGGCGACCGCGATCCCCCACAACAGCCACCGCGCCTGGCTCCGCTCGCGCAGCGAGCGGGCCGCCCGCGACGCCCCGGCGAGGGCGACGCAACCGGCCGCCATCCCCGCCACGAGCAGCGCGAGGCCCGCGAACGTCGGCGCGCGGGTCGCGGCGAAGGTGGCCGGCGTCGGCGCGCGCAGGTGACGGTCCCACGCGACGACCCCCGACGCCGCGACGGCCAGGCCCGCGAGCACCGCCACGGGCATCAGCCACGGCGCGCGGTCCCGCCATCGGTGGCGGTGAGGGAAGGTCGTCGCCAGTTCGAGGAACGCGACCGGCAGCGCCGCGAGCACCACGACGTACGCGAGCGCGAGCGCGTGCTCGACGGCCGTGCGGGCGGGGTACACGCCGACGAGCGACACCGCGAGCCCGCCGAGCAGCAGGCAGAGCCCGACGCGCGTCGCGGCGGCGTCCCGTGGGCGCGGGACCGACAACACGCCGGCGAGGACCGCGTAGGCGAGGGCGCTCACCGTGAGCAGGGCGACGTCGAGGGGCGAGACCTCGCGCACCAGCGCCACCGGACCGACGTCGGGGACCTCGACGGTGTGCCCGGCGGGATGCCGCTGCGCCTCGAAGGCCGCCTCGGCCCACGAACCGGTCGGCACGCCATCGACGGCGCGCGGGGGCGGCTGCCCGGTCGCGAGGCCGGGCGGGAGCGCGCCACGCCCCGCCACCGAGACGATCCCGGCCCCGGACCCGGCCAGCGCGGCGACGACGGCGGCGCATCGGGTGCCGCGGGAGAGTTGCACCGAGCCGGACGCCGCCATCGCGCCTCCCGGGGCGCATTCTGCCCGGGACGGCCTCCGGGCGCTCCCCCCCACGCGCCGGTGGATCGAATCGGTCGCGACCGGACCGGATCGAGACGGTCCGCCGACCGGCCCGCCCCACGGTCCGTCACCGCGACATGGACGTATCCCCCTCGTCCACCGCCGGTTGCGCCACGGAGGCCCGACGGCGCGGCGTCCGGCACGGAACGTGTCTTCCACACCGCCGTCCATTGGAGGGACACCCCATGTGTGCGACCGGAAGGCGTTGGCTCGTGTTCGGTCTCCTCTCGCTGATCGCGTCCGCCGGCTTCGGCTGCGGACGCAACCGCATCCTCGGTCAGCGGATCTTCCCGCTCGACGCGGCGTCGGAGGTCCGCGTGATGAGCCGGAACCTGTACCTCGGCGCCGATCTCGGCCCGGTGGTCACCGCCGTGGCGATGGGCGACCCGGAGGCGATCGTCGCCGCGACGACGGCGGCGTTCGCGGCCGTCGGCGCCACCGACTTCGCCGCTCGCGCCGAGGCGCTCGCGGACGAGATCGTGGCGACCGACCCGGACGTCGTGGCGCTGCAGGAGGCCGCGCTCTGGCGCGTGCAGTCCGCGTCCGACAGCTTCGGCCCGTCGCCGACGCCCGCGACCACGGTCGCCTGGGACTTCGCCGCGCTCCTGCGCGACGCCCTGGCCGCCCGCGGCGCCCGCTACGACGTGGTCGGGGAGGTCTCGGAGGTGGACGTCGAGCTCCCGGCGTTCGACCCCGCGGCGGGGGCGCTGTTCGACGTGCGCTTCACCGACCGCGACGTGGTGCTCGCCCGAGCGGGCGACGGGCGCGTGCGGCCGGCCGCCACCGGGCTCTACGCCGCCGCGGTGGACCTCGGCGGCGGCGTGATCGTGCCGAGGGGCTGGGTCGCCGTGGACGTGACGCTCGGCGACCGCACGGTCCGGGTCGTCGCCACGCACCTCGAGGACGCGTCGGAGGACGTGCAGCGCGCGCAGGCCGCGGAGCTCCTCGCGGGGCCGGCGGCGGTCGCGGGCGACGTCGTCGTCGTGGGCGACCTCAACACCGACGCGAACCGCGTCGCGTCGGCCGCGACCTACGACGACCTCCTCGGCGCGGGGTTCGCCGACGCGTGGATCGAAGCCGGCCGCCTGCCCGCAGAAGGCGCGACGTGGGGCCACGACGCCGCGCTGACCGACCCCGCGAGCACCCTCTCGCAGCGTCTCGACCTCGTGCTGCTGCGGGGCGGGCTCGGCGCCCGCGACGCGGACGTGGTCGGCGAGGAGGTCGCCGACATGCGCGACGGCCTCTGGCCGTCGGACCACGCGGGGGTGGTGGTGGTCGTCCTCGCCCGCTGACGCCGTCGCGCGCGCGACACGCGGGCCGCGGGTCACCCCGCGGCCCGCGCTCGTTCACGCGCGGAAGGTCACGACGACGGCGCCCACGGCCACGCGGTCGCCGGCCGCGGCCTTCACGGCGTCCACGACGACGTCGCGGTCGGCGCGCACCACGTACTCCATCTTCATGGCCTCGACCGCGAAGAGCGGGGCGCCCTTCGCGACGGCCGCCCCCGCGGCCACGTGGACCTTCGTCACGAGGCCCGTCATGGGGCTCACGGCGAACGGGTCGCTGCCGGGCCCGCCCTCGACGGCGTCCACGCCGTCGGCGCGCGCGACCTCGTGGACGCGGCCGCCGATCGCGACGAGCCAGCGGTCGCCCGCGCGCGCGACCGTCGCGCGCACGCGCCGGCCGCCGACGTCGAGGAGCACCTCGCCGTCGCCGCCGCGGCGCACCGTCGCCTCGACGTGCGCGTCGTCGACGCGGCCGTGGAGCCGCGCGCCCGCGGGCCCCGCGTCGAGCTTCACGTCCACGCGGCGCGCGGCGCCGCCGTCGGCCTTCCACTTGCCGTGATGGCTGGGGCCGCTCATCGGTCCACGCCCTCCTCGAGCAGCCGGAAGCCGGCGAGGCCCGGCCAGGGGTCGGCGGCCGCCGGGCCCACGGCCCCCGCCGCGGGGCCCGCGCCCCGACGGTCCAGGCCGAGCAGCTCGGCCGCGACGGCCGCGAGCACGGCGTCGCCGCCGTCGCCGTCGTCGGCCACGAGCCCCTCGACGCGGCCGTCGAGGAAGTCCGTCGAGAGCCGCGCGGCGCGGAAGTCGGGGTCGGCGAGCACGCGCCGCAGGAACGCGACGTTCGTGCGGACCCCGAGCACCGCCGTCGTCGCGAGCGCCGCGTCGAGCCGCGCGAGCGCGGCCTCGCGCGTCTCGCCCGACGCGATCACCTTCATCAGGAGCGAGTCGTAGAACGGCGGGACCTCGTCGCCGCCGACGAAGCCGCCGTCCACGCGCACGCCGGGCCCCACGGGCTCGACGAGGCGCCGGATCGTGCCCGACGCCGGCATGAACTGGTTCGCGGGGTCCTCGGCGCAGACGCGCACCTCGACGGCGTGGCCCCGCGGCGTCCACGCGCCCTCGGGCGGCAGCGCCTCGCCGGCGGCGACGCGCAATTGCCACGCGACGAGGTCGACGCCGAAGACGGCCTCGGTGACGGGGTGCTCGACCTGCAGGCGGCGGTTCACCTCGAGGAAGTACACGCGCCCCGCGGGGTCCACGAGGAACTCGACGGTGCCCGCGTTGCGGTACCCGAGCGCCCTCGCCGCGTTGCGCGCGGCCTCGTGGAGCGTGCGGCGGGTGGCGTCGGAGAGGTTCGGCGCGGGCGCCTCCTCGACGACCTTCTGGTGGCGCCGCTGCACCGAGCAGTCGCGGTCGCCCACCACGCGGACCGCGCCGAACGCGTCCGCGAGGATCTGCACCTCGACGTGGCGCGCCGGGCGCACGAGGGCCTCGGCGTAGAGCCGCGCGTCGCCGAACGCGCCGCCGGCCTCGCGGCGCGCGCTCTCGGCCGCGGCGGCGAGGTCCTCGGCCCGCGCGACGACGCGCAGGCCCCGGCCGCCGCCGCCGCCGATGGCCTTCAGCAGCATCGGGAAACCGGTCGCCTGCGCCGCGGCGCGCAGCGCGGCGTCGCCCTCGGCGAGCGCGCCGAGCGGGCCCGCGATCACGGGCACGCCGGCCGCGGCCACCTTGGCCTTCACCTCGAGCTTGTCGCTCGAGCCGTCGAGCACGGCGGCCGACGGGCCCACGAACACGAGGCCCGCGTCCTCGCAGGCCTTCGCGAAGTCGTGGCGCTCCGAGAGGAAGCCGTAGCCGGGGTGGACGGCCTGCGCGCCCGCGCGCTTCGCGGCCGCGACGACGGCCTCCACGGAGAGGTAGCTCTCGCGGGGCGGAGGCGGGCCCACGCGCTCGGCCGCGTCGGCCTCGCGCACGTGGCGCGCGTCGCGGTCGGCGTCGGAGTGGATCGCGACCGAGCGCAGGCCGAGCGCGCGCAGCGTGCGGATCACGCGCACCGCGATCTCGCCGCGGTTCGCCACGAGCACCGTGCGGAACGGGAACGTCGTCACGGCGCGCCCCTCACCCACGACGGCTTGCGCTTCTCGAGGAACGCCGAGAGCCCCTCCTGCGCCTCCGCCGACGCGCGCGCGTCGGCGATGTTGCGCGCGGTGAGGTCGATGAGCACCTGGTCGGGCGCGAGCGCGTTGAGGCCCTTCATCAGCCGCTTGCAGCGCGCGACGGCCTCGGGGCCGCTCGACAGCAGCGCCGCGACGACGCGGTCCACGGCGGCGTCGAGGTCGGCGTCGGGCACGACCTCCGAGACGAGGCCGATGCGGTGCGCGGTCGCGGCGTCGAACCGCTCGCCGGTGAGGAACCAGCGCCGCGCCGCGGTCCAGCCGATGCGCGAGACGACGTAGGGCGAGATCGCCGCCGGCACGATGCCGAGCTTCACCTCGGGGAAGCCGATCGTCGTCGAGGCCGCGGCCACGGCGACGTCGACGGCGGCGAGGAGGCCCGCGCCGCCGCCGAGCGCGGCCCCGCGGACCTTCGCGACGACCGCCTTCGGGCAGCGGTCGACGGCCGCGAACGCCGCGGCGAACGCGCGCGCGTCCTCGAGGTTGCGCTCGGGCGGCAGCTGCCCGCTGCGGCGCATCCACGCGAGGTCGCCGCCCGCGCAGAAGAAGTCGCCCGTGCCCTCGAGCACCACGACGCGGACCTCCGCGTCGGCCGCGAGGGCCTCGAAGGCCTCGCGCAGCCTCGCGGCGAGGCGGTCGTCGAACGCGTTGCGCTGCTCGGGCCGGTCGAGGACCACGCGGGCCACGGGCCCGGACCGCTCGAGGCGCAGGGGCGGCTTGTCGTTCACGGCGTCGCTCCGGTCCGGCGTCACATGCGGAAGACCGGCGGCGCCGGCGGCCCGACGGGGGCCTCGAGGGTCGCCGCCAACGCGAGGCCCAGCACGTCGCGCGTGCGGGTGGGCTCGATCACGCCGTCGTCCCAGAGGCGGGCCGAGCCGTGGTACGGGTGGCCCTCCTCCTCGTACTTGCGGCGGATCGGGTCGGCCAGCGCGGCCTCCTCCTCGGCGGTCATGGGCGGCTTGCCCTCGTAGGCGAGCTGGTCGCGCTTGACCGTCAGCATCACCTGCGCGGCCTGCTCGCCCCCCATCACGCTGATGCGCGCGTTGGGCCACGTGAACAGGAAGCGCGCGTCGTAGCCGCGCCCGCACATGCCGTAGTTGCCCGCGCCGAACGACGCGCCGACGATCACCGTCAGCTTGGGGACGTTCGCGGTGCTCACCGCCTGGACGAGCTTCGCGCCGTCGCGCGCGATGCCGCCGCTCTCGGCGGCGCGGCCCACCATGAACCCCGTCACGTTCTGCAGGAACAGGATCGGCACGCGGCGGTGGCAGCACAGCTCGACGAAGTGCGCGCCCTTCTGCGCGCTCTCGCTGAACAGCACGCCGTTGTTCGCGAGGATCCCGACCAGGATGCCGTGGATGCGCGCGAACCCGGTCACCAGCGTGGTCCCGTACCGCGCCTTGAACTCGTGGAAGCGGCTGCCGTCGACGAGCCGGCCGATCACCTCGCGGATGTCGTACGGCGTGCGCACGTCCGTCGGGAGGATGCCGAGCAGGTCGTCGGGGTCGTGTTTCGGGTCCTCGCTCGCGACCACGTCGAAGCCGTGCGACGGCGCGCGGCCGACGGTCGAGAGGATCGAGCGCGCCGTCCGCAGGGCCTCGTGGTCGTCGCGGGCGAAGTGGTCGGCCACGCCGCTGACGCGCGTGTGCACGTCGGCGCCGCCGAGGTCCTCGGCGCTCACGACCTCGCCGGTCGCGGCCTTCACGAGGGGCGGGCCCGCGAGGAAGATCGTGCCGTTGCCCTTCACGATCACGGCCTCGTCGCACATCGCGGGCACGTACGCGCCGCCCGCCGTGCACGACCCCATCACCACCGCGACCTGCGGCACCGACGCGGCCGACAGCACCGCCTGGTTCCGGAAGATGCGGCCGAAGTGGTACTTGTCCGGGAACACGTCGGCCTGCAGCGGCAGGAACGCGCCCCCCGAGTCCACGAGGTAGACCGTCGGCAGGCGGTTCTCGAGCGCCACCTCCTGCGCGCGCACGTGTTTCTTGACCGTCAGCGGGAGGTACGAGCCGCCCTTCACCGTCGCGTCGTTCGCGACCACCATCACGCGCCGGCCGTGCACGAGGCCGATGCCGGTGACGACGCCCGCGGCGGCGCAGTCGTCGTCGTAGACGCCGTGGCCGGCGAGCGTCGAGAGCTCGAGGAACGCGCTCCCCGGGTCGAGCAGCGCGTCGATGCGCTGGCGGACGAGGAGCTTGCCGCGCTCCTTGTGCTTCTGCCGGGCCTTCTCGGGCCCGCCCAGCTGCAGCTTGCCGAGGACGGCGCGGAGGTCCGCCGCGAGCGCCTCGTGGTGCGCGCGGTTGCGGCGGTAGGTGTCGGAGGTCGGATCGACCCGGGTCGGGAGGACGTCCATCGGGGCTGCCGGGCCCGGCGGGAGCAGGATCGCCCCCGGGGGGGCCGCATCCTATCCGGTGGACGCCCCGCGGGGCCCCCACCGGGCACCCCCCCCGCGGCCCGTGCGGGGGACCGTGAGGCCCGGCCCGCTGCGGGTGGGGGCGAAACGGTCCGATCTACCCCCATACGGAGTAGTCTGACCGCCGGTTCGCGGAGGCCGTGACCATGCGGGTGTCCTTCGTCCTGTCGATCGCCGCGGCCGTCGGCGCGGTGCCTTTCGGCGGAGGGCCCCTCGGCGGGGGGTTCCTCGCCCCCCTCTCGAACGAAGCGGTGGCGGCGCCGGAGTCGGCGCCCGCCGCGGCGCCGACCGGCGGCCTGCGCGGCTTCCAGGCCCGCCTCGAGGCGGAGACCGTCCGCATCCTCGGCGCCGAGGTCGCGGGCGAGATGAAGGCGCGGCTCGCGGCCCGCGGCACGTCGCTCTGGGCGTGCGTCTCGGTGCGCGAGTGGCAGCGGCAGGTGCTCGCCGAGGCGCCGAGCCTCGCGCGGGCGGTCGAGGTGTGCGTGCGGCGCAGCGAGGTCCTCTGGCGCGAGGCCGGCGTGACGGACGCGCTCACGGACCCGATCCCGCAGATGGCGTCGGTGCACGCCATGCAGCGCGGGCTCGTGCGCCTGCTCGTCCAGCTCGGCGTGCCGAGCACGCCGCCGCCCCCGTCGCTGACGGCGCCCCGCGCCGCGCCGGCCGCGCCGGGCGCGCGCCCGGCCAACGTCGCGATGTCCATCGCGCCGACGCCGCTGCCGCGCCGCGGCACCGCCGTCCCCGCGGCGGCGCCGGCCACGCCGGCGCTCTCGCCGGTGCAGCTGGCCGCGTACGCCGACACGCTCGACCGCGAGACGCTCCGGATCCTCACGCCCGAGGTCGTCGGCCCCGTCCTCGCAGGCCTCACCTCGCACCGCTCCGCGCTCCGCGCGGCGACCACGGTGAAGGCGTGGCGCGAGGCCCTCGTCGCCGCTCACCCGTCGCTCGCGAAGGCCGCCGCGGTCCTCGAGCGCCGCACCGAGGTGCTGCGCGAGCAGCACGGCGTGCGCGACGCCTACGCGTCCGACGCGACGCAGCGCGCCGCGGTGCGCGGGCTCACGGCGGGCCTCGACCGGCTCCTCAAGCAGTTCGGGCGCTGAGAGGCCGTGAGGGAGTCGAAGACTCCTTCACGGCCGCGAAGCGCGGGCCCGTAGGGTCCGCACGCCGAGCGGGTTTTCGGGGGGTTCGGGCCCCGAAAACCGAGCGAAGGCGAGTTCTTCACAGCCCTCGAGAGGCCGTGAGGGAGTCGAAGACTCCTTCACGGCCGCGAAGCGCGGGCCCGTAGGGCCCGCACGCCGAGCGGGTTTTCGGGGGGTTCGGGCCCCGAAAACCGAGCGAAGGCGAACTCTTCGAGACCCTTGACCCGGCGGTCGCCCGTCGCGCGCCCGGCGGGTCGGGCGCGCGACGGGCCCCGGACCCGGTGAGGCGCGGGTCGACGCGCACCGCGGGACGATCGCCGGCTGCGGCCGGGACGCGATCCGACGCGGCACGGACGCGATCCGACGCGGCGCGGACCCGACCGCCGCGCGGGCCCGGAATCGACCGTGGCCCCGCCGCCGGCCCCCCGCGTCCCCTACGGCGGCCGGGCCTCGCGGTCCCTCGCCGGCGACCGCCGCCTTCCCTCGGCGAGGGCCGGGCGGTCGGTCGGCGGACGCGCCCGGGACGAAGGCATCGGGGCGAACGGCCCACCGGACCGGGGACAACCTGGACACGCGCCCGCCGGGACAGGTCAGAATCAGGGGGATGCCGTCGTCGAGCCCCCTCCTGCGCGCGACCTTCGCCGTGAGCGTGCTCGCGCTCGCCGGCGCCGCGTACGCGATCGGGCGCAGCGGCGCGGCCCCGACGGCCCCGACCCCGGTGGCCCCGGCGCCGGCGCCGGCCCCCGCGGCCGGGATCGTGGCGGACGCGGGCGAGATCGCGGACGGCGGCAGCTTCTACTACGGCCGCGTCGCGAACCGCCTGACGCCGCCGACGCGGATCGACGGCGGCCTCTTCTCGGAGCGCGTCGACGAGTGCACGACGGGCTGCCCGATCGGGATGCGGATGATCGAGGGGACCGAGGCGTTCGCCCACGGCGCGAACGCGGTCCACTCCGTCGGCGAGACCCTCGACGCGCTCGCCGACGCCGCCGAGCGGGTGGACGCCGCGTTCGCCGAGACGCTGCGCGCGGTCCGCAAGGAGCAGGCGGTCTGGACCGCGCCGCAGGCGCCGCGCACCCGCCGCGTGTTCTCGCTCGGGATGCCGCGCCCGGACTACGGCCCGGATGCCGCGATGGTCGTGTACTGCGCCTACGACCACTGCGACCCGATCTTCGACGCGAACCGCGTCGAGGACTGCCCCTCCGGCGGCTCGCACACGTTGATCGCCCGCATCGAGCGGACGACGCCGGCGGGGCGCACGATCGTGGCGGGGCTCGTCGAGGTCGAGGTGAGGCCGACGCCCGGCTCGCCGGGTGCCGAGGTCACCGCCGGCCCCGCGGCGATGCCCGTGATGATGGTGGTGGCGCCGGTCTACATGCACTTCGGTGCCGGTCGGCGGGGCCGCGTGAAGGGGCTCTTCCTCGACGCCAACGGCACGATCTTCGCCTTCGACGCCGATCGGGCGCCGCGCCCGATCCCGACCACGCCGGAGATGCGGTCGGCGTTCGAGCGGGTGCTGCGGCGCGCCTGACGCGGGGTCGCCGGACTTCGGGGTCGCGGGTCGTCGGGTCCGTCGGCCCTCGGGTTCGCGGGCCCCCGCGCCGCGCTTCGACCCCCGCTACCCCCGCGGCCCGGAGGGTGACACGCTAGCCCCCCCGGCGCGCCCGTCGGCGCCGGGCCCGTGACCCCTCCGAACGTCCCCCCCACTCCGGACCCCTCGCCGACGCCGCGGACGCGTCGGCGGACGCTCGTCCTCGCCGCGGCCCTCCTCGCGGCGGTCGCGGGCATCGCGTCGCTGCTGCTCGCGGCCTCCCTCGGCGGTCCGGACGACGACGGCAACCTGACCCCGCTCGACGTGGACCCCGCGGGCCCGGACGCCCGGCTGCGCGGGACCGACCGACCCGCGCGCCCGGTGCCGCCGGACGCGGTGGACGTCATCGTCGTCGCCGCGGAGCGCGGCGACCCCGTCGAAGGCGTCGAGGTCCGCCGCCGCGGCGTGCTCGCGAGCCTCGCGCTCGCCGACGTCGCGGAGCACGTCGAGCTCGCCACGACCGGCGCCGACGGCCGCGCGCGGCTGCGCGGCGGGTTCCCCGCGTTCGTCGACGTGGCGTCGGCGGCCTGGGTCGCGACGCCCGCCGTCGTCGCGACCGAGGGGGGACGCACGCTGCGGTTCGAGGTCGTGCCGCGCCCCGTGGCGCGCGGCAGCCTCCTCGAGGAACCGACCGCGACGGGCCTCGCCGGCTGGACCGTCGGCGCCGCGGAGCCGCCCCACGACGCCGAGCCCCCGCGGTCCGACGAACGCGGCTTCGTCACCTGGCCGGGCCGCCGCGGGCTCCCGGGCGCGCTGGCGGCGGGCGACGGCGCGCGGCGGATCCACGCCTTCCTCCTGCACGCGATGCCCGGTCGCGCCGAGGTGCGCCTGGCGGTGCCCCCCGTGGCCCGCACGACCCGCCTCCACGTGGCGGACCCGGAGGGGCGGCCCGTCGCGGGCGCGCGCGCCCACGTGTTGTCGGCGGACAGCGGCGTGTTCGTCGCGCTCGACGACGGCGGCGAGGGCGACGTCGAGTACGGCGCGCGCGACGCCGTGCCGCTCGTCGTCACCGCGCCGGGCCGCGTGCGGCGGCGCGTCGAGGCCGACGGCCGGCCCGAGCTGTTCGTGCGCCTCGAGCCCGCGGCGCCGCGCACGTTCCGCCTCCGACGCGACGACGGCGCCGAGGTGCCCGACGGCACGCGCCTCGTCGGCACCACCACGGGGCCCGCGAGCTACGGCCCGCAGGGACCGGGCCTCGCGTTCGAGGGCACCGTGGCCGCGGGCCTCGTGCGCGTGGACGACCTGCCCTCGACGCCGTTCACCGCGCGCGTCGTCGTGCGCGGGCCGGGCCTCCTCGCCGCGGCCACCGTCGAGGCGGGCGGCGACCCGGCGCTGCCGACCGACGTGCGCGTGGCCGCGCCGCGCGCGGTGACGCTCCGCGTCGCCGGCGCCGACGGCGCGCCCGCGGCGGCGCTGCTCACGCTGCACGCCCCGCGGTTCGGACCGTGCGCCGACGCCGGCGACGCGCTGCGGGCCGCGCTCGACGAGGCCGTCCGCGCGGGCCGCAGCGACGCGGCGCTCGCGTCCATCGTCCTGCGGACGGGGCCCGAGGCGACGATCGACGTGCCCGCGGCCGACGTGCCCGTCGGGATCGACGTCCTCGCCGCGGACGGGGCCGCGGGATGCGTCACCGTGCCGCCCGGCGAGGGGCCGGTCACCCTCGACCTGCGGCTCGCGCCGGCCACCGCCGCGCCGGCCGCCACCGCCGTGCTCGTCGAGTGGGAGGACGGCGCGCCGGCGGCGCTCGTCGAGCTCACCGTCGTGCGCGACGAACGCGGCGCCGTCCCCACGCGCACGACGACGGACTCCTCGGGCGCCGCGCTCGTCGCGGAGACCTCCGGCCGGTTCGTCGTCCACACGACGCGCCCCGACGGCAGCCCGTGGACCGGCGACGGCCCCCTGCTCCTGCCGGCGCCGGGGATCCCGCGGATCCGGCTGCGCGCGGCGCGCTGACGCCCGCGCGGGCCCCGCCCGGCGACCCCGGCGCGCTCCCGTCGTCGCTATACTCGGGGCCCCGCCCCGGAGCCGCCATGGCCGCAACCCCGCCCCCCCCGCCCCCCGAGACCGGCGCCGCGACGAACGACGTCGAGCGCATCAAGGCGATCCTCGAGGAGATCCGACCCTACCTTCAGCGCGACGGAGGCGACTGCGAGTTCGTCTCGTACGAGAACAAGGTCGTGAACCTCAAGCTGCACGGCGCCTGCGGCACCTGCCCCAGCAGCCTCATGACCCTCCGCATGGGCATCGAGAATGCCATCCGCGAACAGGTCCCCGACCTCCAGATGGTGCGGAACGTCGACCAGCCGGATCACGGCCATGGACACCATGGACACGCGCACGGACATGGGCACGGGCACTTCGGCTAGGAGAGGGAAGGGCGGGATCTAGGAGAGGCAGAGCGGCCGCGCTGGGGGCGGGTCGGGGGGCGCGGTGACGCAAGGCCCGGCGCGCAACGCGGCGGGCCTGGCGTCACCCTCGGAGTTCGTCGGCCCTGCTGGGCCTCCTCCTCCTCGGGCGGCTCGTCGGCGTACGGCGGTGCGAGTACAGCCTCCTCGCCGCTCGCCTTTCGCGGGCTGCGCAGGCTCGCCCGCTCGTCCGCGGCGCGAAGCGCCGCGGACCGGCTCGCATGGCTTCCGCGACCCGTCCCCATCGCGGCCGTGTGCTAGGGACAAGCCCTGAGGCAGCAAGAGCGGAGCAGAGCGGAGCAGAGCGGAGCAGAGCGGAACGGAGCGGAAGAGAGCGGAGCAGCGAGCGCGCGGCAGGAGGTGGCTGCATGGGTGGCGAGCAGAACGGCTGCGCGGTCGTGACGGGAGGCGCAGGCGGCGTCGGACAGGCCGTCGCGAGACGGCTCGTCGCCGCGGGCTATGACGTCGCCCTCGCGGGACGGCATCGCGAGACGCTCGAAGGGGCGGCCCGCGAGATCGAGAAGGGTGGACGGCGCGTCGTGCCCGTCGCGTTCGACGTGGCGGACCGGGCCGCGGTCGAGCGGGGGGTACGCGAGGCCCGCGCCGCCCTGGGCCCCGTGCGCGTCGTCGTCAACGCGGCCGGCATCGCCGAGTCGTCCGCCGTCCTGCCGCCCGACGACGCGCTCTTCGACCGCACCCTCGCCACGAACGTACGCGGCCCGTGGGTCGTCACCACCGCGTGCCTGCCGGACATGGTCGCGGCCCGCCGCGGCGTCGTCGTCAACGTCGCCAGCACCGCGGGCCTGCGCGGGTTCAAGTACGTCGCGGCCTACGTCGCGAGCAAACACGCGCTCGTCGGCCTCACGCGGGCGCTGGCCGAGGACCTCCGCGGCAAGGGCGTCGCCGTCCACGCCGTCTGCCCCGGCTTCCTCGACACCCCCATGACCGAGCGCACCGTCGCGAAGATCATGGCGGCCACCGGCCGCACCCGCGAGCAGGCGATCGCCGACGTGCTCGCGACCGACCGCCAGCCCCGCCTGCTCACGCCCGACGAGGTCGCCGCCGCGGTGATGGCCCTCGTCGCCGACGCGTCCGGGACCGGGTCGCCGTTCAGGACCGGTTCCATCGTCGAGCTCTGACGACGCGGCGGGTCGTCAGTCGTCGATGTCGCCGAGCAGCCAGGCGTCGCCGGCCTTCACGCAGGCGTAGAGCGCCTTCGACGCGCCCTCGCCCGTGCCGAACGTGATCGTCCACGCGACCCACGCCTCGCCGCCCTTCGACCGCGTCTCGGCCTTCTCGAACGCCGGCGCCCCCGCGGCGAGGTGCTTGCGGATGCGCTCGCCGACGCGGTCGACCTGCCGGATCTCGTCGCCCTCGTACCGCGCCGACGACTTATAGCGCCGCGTCGCGTCGCCGCCGCGGTACACGACGAACGGCGCGAGCGCCGCGCCCGCCCCCTTCTCGCCGCCGGCCCGCACGGCCGCGAACAACGCCTCGAGCCGCGCCTTCACCGTGGCCTCGGGCGCCGCGTCGGGCGCCGCCGCCGCGCCGGGCGTCGCGCCGGCCACCGGGCCTTGCGTCGGCGGGACGGGGCCGCCTCCCTTCGGGTCGCCGCAGCCCGGGAGCGCGCACGCCGCGAGCACGGCGAGGACGACGGAGGGGATCGCGGCGGGACGGCGCATGGGCGGCTCCGGGACGGGCCCCGACGTATAGCGGCCCCGCGCGGGGCACGCGAGGCCCGGCCCGCGCGGTCAGCCGCCGGGGTCGGGCGGCGCGACGAGCCGCCGGCGGCCGTCGGGCGACGTGCGGACCGTCGGGTCGCCGGGCGTGAACGCCTTGTCCCACAGCTTGCACGTGACCTGGAGGTGGCGCTGGTCGAGCCCCTCGCAGTAGTTCGTGAACTCGCAGCGGCGCACCGCGGCGCCGCGGCCCGTGCGGACCTTCTCGAACCAGTCGGGGTCGGCGAGCGTCTGGCGGGCGGAGGCGACGACGTCGGCGTGGCCGGCGGCGAGGACCGCCTCGGCCTGCTCGAACGTCGCGATGCCGCCCGCGGCGACGACGGGCGTCGCGTGGCCGGCGGCGCGCACGGCGGCACGGACCGCCGCGGCGAGGGGGACGTTGCGGCCGAACGGGCCGCGGGCGTCGCCGCGCACGGTCGGCATGCACTCGTGACCGGACGGGCCGGTGTAGGGATAGGCGGCCTCGCCGACGCGCGGGGCGCGCGCGTCCTCGAACTTGCCGCCCTTGCTGACGGAGAGGAAGTCGACGCCCGCCCGCGCGAACGCGGCGCCGAAGCGCGCGGCCTCGTCGACGCGCGTGCCGCCGTCGATGGCCTCGTCGCCGAGGAAGCGGAGGCCGACGGCGAAGTCGCCGACGCGCGCGCGGACGGCGGCGATCACCTCGAGCGGGAGGCGGAGGCGGCCCTCGAAGGTGGTGCCGTAGCCGTCGGTGCGCGTGTTGAGGCGCGAGAGGAACGACGCCATGGTGTAGGCGTGCGCGAAGTGGAGCTCGACGCCGTCGAAGCCGGCGTCGCGGACGCGCGCGGCGGCGTCGGCGAAGCGGCCCGGGAGGGTGCGCGGGAGGTCGCGGACGTGCGGGAGGTGCACGTCGGTGACGCGCTCGCGGGCGCCGCGGTCGAGGGCCTCGAGCTCGCGCGCGTCGAGGACCGCCTCGACCTCGGCGCGGGTCGCGGCGAGGAGGCGCGCGCGGACGTCGGCCTCGGGGGCCGTGCGGAGGTCGTCGCGCGCGAGCGCGCGCGCGGCGCGCGCGCGGAGGTCGTCGGTCACCGGGAGGAAGCGGCCGAAGTAGGCCTCGGGGGCGGGGCGGCGGCGGATCGAGAGGAAGTCGATGACCTGCACGAAGCAGCGCGTCGCGCCGCCGCTCGCCTCGCGCACCGCCGCGGCGAGCCGCGCGAGGCCCGGGACGAACCGGTCGTGGCCCACGCGGAGGAGCGGCCCGCTCGGCACGTCGCGGATCCCGGTGGCCTCGACGACGAGCACGCCGGGCCGTCCGGCGGCGAAGCGGCGGTACCAGTCGAGCACGTCGTCGGTGACGGCGCCGTCGTCGCTCGCGCGCCACGGGACCATGGCCGGGACCCACGTGCGCGTCGCCGCGACGACGCGGGCGCCGAGGCGGACCGGCGTGAACCACCGGCCCTGCGCGGCCTCCTCGGCCGTCGGCCACCGGGCCGGGAGCAGCGGGTGGTGGACGCGGGGCTCGGACACGCCGCCAGCCTACGGGTGGAACCGTCCGGCGCTCCACGGTTGAGGGCCCCGTGGCGGCCCCCGTAGACTGTCGCGCCCTCCGCCCCCGAGACCGCCCATGACCGCCGCCCCGAACCCGACCCCGTCCCCCGCCCCCGCCGGCCCGCTGTTCGAGTGGGCGGTGGACCGGGGGGTCGCCACGTTGACCCTCTCGCGCCCGGAGGTGCTGAACGCGCTGACGTTCGAGGTGTACGCGGCGCTCGCGAAGAAGCTGCGCGACCTGCGCGACGACGACAGCGTCCGCGCCCTCGTCATCACCGGCAAGGGCCGCGGGTTCTGCTCGGGCGGCGACGTCGACGGGATCATCGGCGCGCTCTTCGAGTGCGACACGCGGGACGTCCTCGAGTTCACGCGCATGACGGGCGAGGTGGTCGAGAACCTCCGCCGCCTCGACCGGCCCGTCGTCGCCGCGATCAACGGGATCGCGGCGGGCGCGGGCGCGGTGATCGCGCTCGCGTGCGACCTGCGCGTCATGGGCGAGGGCACGAAGTTCGCCTTCCTCTTCAGCAAGGTCGGCCTCGCCGGCGCCGACATGGGCGCCGCGTACCTGCTGCCGCGCGTCGTCGGGCTCGGGCGCGCCACCGAGATCCTCTACCTCGGCGACCCCGTCGAGGCGCAGGCGGCGCTCGCCATGGGCCTCGCGAACCGCGTCGTCGCGCGCGACCAGGTGCTCGCGGAGGCGACGGCGCTCGCGCGCCGGCTCGCCGACGGGCCGACGTTCGCCCTCGGCATGACGAAGCGGCTCCTCGTGCACGAGGCGTCCATGGACCTCGCGTCGGCCATCGAGGTCGAGGCCGTCGCGCAGGCGCTGCTGCTGCGCGCGAAGGACCACCGCCACTTCTACGACGCCTACAAGGCCGGCCGCCCGGCGGCGTTCGAGGGGCGGTGACGCGGTGAGCGCCGACTACGCGGCCCGGTACGGCCTGTCGGCCGCGGAGGAGGCGTGGCGACGCAAGGCCCAGGCCTTCGCGCTCGAGGAGGTCGCCCCGCTGTCGCGCGAGGCCGACCGCGCCGGCCGGTTCCCGCGCGCCCTCGTGCCGCGGATGGCCGCCCTCGGCCTCCTCGGCACGCCGGTGGACACGGCCCACGGCGGCGGCGGGGCGAGCGCGCTCGCCGCGGCCGTCGTCGCCGAGGAGCTCGGCCGCGTGGACGGCAGCGTGCGCGGGTTCCTCGCGGTCCACGTCGGCCTCGTGACGCAGACCGTCGCGCAGTTCGGCACCGACGAGCAGCGGCGCGCGTGGCTGCCGCGGCTGCTGTCGGGCGCCACGATCGGGTGCTTCGCGCTGACCGAGCCCGGCGCGGGCAGCGACGCGGCGGCGGTGACGACGACGGTGCGCGACGACGGCGACCACGTCGTGATCGACGGCGAGAAGCACTGGATCACCAACGGCGGCGTCGCGGGCCTCGCGATCGTGTTCGGCACGGCCGACCCGTCGGCCGGCCGCAAGGGCATCGAGGCCTGGCTCGTGCCGACGTCGACGCCCGGCTTCGAGGCGCACCCCATGGACGGGCACGCGCTCGGCCACCGCGCCAGCGACCACGCGCGGCTCGTGTTCCGCGGCGTGCGCGTGCCGCGGGCGAACCGCCTCGGGCCCGCGCGCGGCGGCTTCAAGGTCGCCATGGGCGGCCTCGACCACGGCCGGCTCAACGTCGCGGCGGGCGCGGTCGGCATCCAGGCCGCGTGCCTCGACGCGTGCACCGCGTTCGCGCGCTCGCGCCGGCAGTTCGGCCAGCGCATCGGCGACTTCCAGCAGGTCGGCGCGCTGCTCGCGCAGATGCGGGTCGACCTCGAGGCGTCGCGCCTCCTCGTGCACCACGCGGCGCGGACGCTGGACCGCACGCGAGGCCCGGCGACCGCCGAGACCAGCGCCGCGAAGCTCTTCGCGACGGAGGCCGCGCTGCGGACCGCGACGCAGGCCGTCCGGCTGCACGGCGCGCGGGGCTACGACGACGCGCTGCCCCTCGAGCGCCACTACCGCGACGCGATCGGCCTGACCATCTACGAGGGCACGAGCGAGATCCAGCGCGTCATCCTGGCGCGCGACCTCCTCGGCCGCGACGACCCCGCCGCCGACGGCCCCAGGGAAGGGGCGCGAGGCCACAAGGACGGAGCCCGATGAGCGACTCCCCGTACTGGAACCCCAAGACCGAGACGATGCCGCGGGAGGACCTCCGGCGGCTGCAGGGGAAAAAGCTGCGCGCCATGGTCGCGCGGGCCCACGCGAAGAGCCCGTTCCACCGGCGGCTCCTCGACGGCGCGGGCGTGAAGCCCGAGCGCATCCGCGGGCTCGACGACCTGAAGCGCCTCCCGTTCACGACGCGCGAGGCGTGGATGGAGTGCCAGGGCCAGGTGCCGATGTTCGGCGACATGCTCGCGCAGCCCGTCGACGACGCGGTGCGCTACCACATGACGAGCGGCACCACGGGCCGGCGGCCCCTGCGCGTGCTCGACAGCCGGCTCGACTGGAAGTGGATCGCGGAGTGCTGGTGCTACGGGTTCCACGGGTTCGGCGTGCGCCCGCACGACCGCGTCTTCTTCGCGTTCTCCTACGCGACGTTCATCGGCTTCTGGGGCGCCCACTACGCGTGCGAGAAGATGGGCGCGATGGTGCTCCCGTCGGGCAACATGACCACGCCGAACCGGGTGCGCGTGATCGAGGAGATGGGCGCCACGGTCGTGTGCGCCACCCCGACCTACGCCCTCCGGATGGCCCAGGAGGCCCGCGAGCTCGGCGTGGACCTGGTGAACGGCTCGGTGCAGCGGCTCATCGTCTCCGGCGAGCCCGCGGGCTCGATCCCGGCCACCAAGAAGATGATCGAGGCGCAGTGGGGCGCGAAGGTCGGCGACACCGCCGGCATGACCGAGCTCGGCACCATCATGATGTTCGAGTGCGCGCACCAGCCCGGCGGCGCCCACGTGATCGAGGACCACTTCGTCGAGGAGGTCATCGACCCCGCCACGGGCAAGGAGGTCGGGTACGGCGAGCAGGGCGAGCGCGTGGTCACGTCGTTCGGCCGCGGCATGATCCCCGTCATCCGCTACCGCACACGCGACCTCGTCGTGAAGGTGCCCGGCAGCCGCTGCCGCTGCGGCCGCACCTTCGACCTCTACGAGGGCGGCATCCTCGGCCGCGTGGACGACATGCTGCTCGTCCGCGGCACCAACGTCTACCCGCGCGCCGTCGAGGCGATCGTGCGCGAGTACCCCGTGGTGGACGAGTTCCAGATCCGCCTGTGGACCGAGGAGGGCATCCGCGACGAGATCGGGGTGCGCTACGAGGTCCGCTCCGGCCACGAGGCCGGCGCCGAGCAGGCGGTCGCGGCGCTCCAGAAGGACCTCGTGCGCAACCACGAGGGGCTCAACTTCCACGTCGAGCGCGTGCCCACCGGCACGCTGCCGCGGTTCGAGCTGAAGGCCAATCGCGTCAAGGACGACCGGATCGTGAAGGGTGGTGCGTGATGAAGGACCTCGCCGGCCGGGAGATGACCTCCACCGAGAAGCGGCTGCTCAAGGCCTTCGACGGCCTCGAGAAGCTCCTCGCCGAGCCCGACCTCGCCCCCTGCGTGGTCGCGAACCTCAAGGAGGCCGCCGCCGCCCTGCAGGTGGCGATCCTCGACCTCGGGCTGCGGGCCGAGCGCCCCGACGAGCTGCACCTGTGACCGGCAGCGTCCATCCCGAGCCGCCCCACCGCCGCATCGACCCGGCGTCGTTGCCCCCGCCGAAGGGCTACAGCAACGGCGTCCTCGCCGCGCCGGGCCGCACGCTCTACCTCGCGGGCCAGGTCGGCTGGGACCGCGAGGAGCGCTTCGCCGAGGGCCTCGCCGCGCAGGTGGACCAGGCGCTGCGCAACCTCGTCGCGGTCCTGACCGAGGCCGGCGGCCGCCCCGAGCATCTCGTCTCCATGCGCATCTACACGCGCTCCGTCGAGGCGTGGCGAGCCCAGGGCAAGGCGATCGGCGAGGCGTGGCGCCGGCACCTCGGCCGGTGGTACCCGTCGATGACGCTGATCGAGGTGCCTCGCCTCTACGACGCGCCCGCGCTCGTCGAGATCGAGAGCGTGGCCGTCGTCCCGGCCTGAAGCCCCCACCGGGCCGCGGTCGTGCGCACGGGACCGCGAGGCCCGCCCGCCGTGGAGGTGGGCCCGCGCGGGCGTCAGCGCGGACGTCAGCGCGGTCCTCCGCCGAACCGCCACCACCGCGACGAGATCCCGTACGCGAACGAGGCCAGGAAGAGCACGAACGACAGGCCGACGAGGACCTGCCCGAGCGCGGCCAGGTCGGGCGATCC
>JAEUHO010000422.1 GCA_016795345.1 Planctomycetia bacterium
CGGGGCGTCGTCGCGCCAGCGGAACCGCCGCGCGATCCACGGCGCCGCCAGCGCCAGCACGGCCCCGAGCGCCGGCGGCCCGAGGCGCTCCCAGGGCCACGGTTGCCCCTGCGTCACGGGGTCCTGGGATCGGTCGCGGAACACGAGGAAGGCCACCGGCGCCGTCAGGGTCCAGATCGCGAGGCCCGCCGCGCGGAGGAGGCGCGCACACACCGTGAGGGCCGAGCGCGTCGGAGGCGCGTCCAAGACGCTACCCACCGCTCGCCGCGGGCCGGGACGCTAGGAGCCAGCGCCGCACGAACGCCGCGATACGCTCCCACCCCGCGAGCGCGAGCCCCCCGACGACGGCGTGGACGGCGGCGCGCAGCGCAAGGGCCGCCACGGACTCACGGGCGAAGAATCCGGTCGGCCCGACGTCGCCGAACGCCCGGTGATCGATCCACCCGGCCAGCAGGATGATGGCGGCCTGCGCGAGCGCCCAGACCCCCGCCACGACGCCGACCGCCCGCAGCAGCGACGCGTCCCTGCGGGACGGGAGCGTGGCGGACTCGGCGGCCGGCGGCAGGAAGCGTACGGCGAACCGGCCCGCGAACGCGACGACGCATCCGGCGACGACGATCTTCACCAGGGGTCCGACCGCCTCGCGCGCCGCGAGGCGCCCCCGCGTCCACTCGCCCGCGAGGTCGTCGAACGACGCGACCGACAGGATCCAAGGCACGAGGCTGGCCATCTGGCGAAGCGCGTTCCCGATCATCAGGCATCCGCACGCCCCGAGCAGGGCGGTCGCGAAACCGCGCGGCGTCACGCGACGCCCCCGCGCGCCGGACGGGTCCGGGACCAGAGGAGGAACGCCGCGGCCAGATAGACCGCGGCGGTCGTCGCGGACCCCCCGCTCAGGAGTCCCCACGCCAGAGGGTCGGAGATCAGCGCGGGCGCGATGCTCGCGAAGTACCCGACGCCCTGCAGCGCGAACCACCACGCCAGCATCCGCTCGCCGACGCGCGACCCGTTCGGCGACGGCGCGGGAGCCGCGTCCGCCGGGGCCTCGGCTTCGTCCGGCCAGCGAAGGCGCTGCGTCAGGGCGGGGGCGCCGAGCAGCAGCCAACCGGCGAAGAGTGCGACCGCGCCGACGAGCCCGACGGTCGGGAGCACGGGGAGCGGCCCGCGCGCCGCCCACAGGAGCGACGTGGCCTCGACGCACGCGAAGACGAGGAAGTAGATCCCCAACAGCCGCACGAGCACGACGAACAGGTCCCTCGAGCGCACGGTCGGCCCTCCCACGACGGACGGACCGTACCACGCGAGCCTCGCCGGCGCCCGGGCCTCGCGTCCCCCCGCGCCCGCCCGCCACGTGACCGCCCGCGACCGTCCGCGACCAGTGCGCCGCGAACCGGAAAGGGCGCCCCGCCGGCGACCGGGCCTCGCGTCGCCGGGAGCGCGACCGCGTCACGGACCGTCGGGGCGCCCCCAGAGGACCCACGCGGCCCAGAAGACGGGGTGCGCCCACCGCGGGTCCGCCGCGACGGCCGCCTGGGCCTCGCGGAGCGCCGTCGCGGCGGACTTCGCGGCGGTCCCGTCGCGTGGGCGGTACGCGGCGTAGAACCGCGCCATCAGCGCCGCCGTCGCCGCGTCGTCGACCTTCCACGACGCGCAGAGGACGCGGGGCGCCCCCGCGCGCTGGAACGCGCGCGCGAGCCCGAGCGCGCCCTCGCCGCGGACGACCCGGCCGCGCGCCGTGGAGCACGCGGAGAGCACGACGAGGTCCGTCGCGACCGAGAGGCGCGAGACCTCGAGCGCCGTGAGGAAGCCGTCGTCGTCGGCGTCGGGCGTGAGCGCGAGCGAGGAGAGCTCGGGCCGCGCGACGTCGAAGAGGCCGTGGCAGGCGAGGTGGACCGCGCGCCAGCGCGGCTCCGAGGCGAGCGCGGCGACGAGCGCGGCCTCCGTCGCGTCCCCGCGCAGCAGCAGGACGTCGCCGACGGCACGGGCCTCGTCGCCGCTCGCGGGGAGCCGCTCGAGCCGGCCGACGCCCTCGCGCCCGGCGGCGGGGCGCGCCGCCGCGGACGGGTCGCCGTCGTACACGGGGTCGCCGAGCGCGAGGACGCGGGTCGCCGGCGGGCCGTCGGGCACGTCCCGCCGCCACGCCGTCGCCGACGTGGCGAACACGACCTCCGCCGACGGCACGAGCAGGCTGAACGGGACCTGCGAGAGCGGGCCGTCGGGCGACACCGGCCACCGCCGCGCCGCGGCCGGGAGGGCCAACGGCGCGACGACGAGCCCCCGCAGGCGCTCGACCGCCGCCGCGACGCCGTCGCCGCGCGTGACGATCGCCGTGAGCAGCGTGTCGCACGCGTCGGCGAGCTCCGCGACGGGCCGCAGCGGCACGCGCCACGCGCGGTCGCGGGTCGCGACGACGGCCACCGGCGCGTCCATGGACGTGACGAACCAGACGAACGCCTCGTCGGCGGCGAGCCGGCCGCGCACCGTCGCGAGGCTCGTGACCGGGACCGGCACCGTCCCGGCGCGGCGCTTCGCGTCGCGTTCGAGCCGGTCCACGACGTCGCGGCGGGCCGCGCGCGCCGCGACGACCTCGCGCCACCGCGCGGCGATGGCGTCGAGATCGCCGCGCCCCGCGACCTCGCGGTGCGCGCGGACCGCCGCCGCCTCGCGGGCGCGCGCCGCCTCGTCCTGCGCGCGCAGCTCCGCCGGGACGTCGCCCCGCGCCAGGGCGTCGCGCGCGCGCAGGTCCTCGAGGAGCGCGCCGTCGCGGCCGCACTCCGCGAAGTACGCCATGGCCTCGAGCTCGCCGAGCGCGTCCGAGATCCGCACGCCGAGGTCGGTGACGCGGCCGCGCGCGCCCCGGACCCGCGTCGCCGCGGCGTCGCCGAGCCCGGCCGCGACCTCCGCGACGACCTCCGTCGCCTCGCGCGCGTGGTGCATCGCGTCCGCGAGGCGCTCCGTGCGCGCGCACAGGTACGCGAGGCTGTGCAGGCAGCTCCGGACGAGGTCCGCCGTCCCGGACGCCCGCGCCGTCGCGAGCGCCGCGCGCACCTCGGCCTCCGCGCCCGCGAGGTCGCCGAGCGCCTCGAGCGCCCACCCGAGGTTCAGCCGCGTGCGGGCCTCGCCGAGCGCGTCGTTCGCGCGCCGCTGCAGCGCCAGCGCCTCCTCGAGCAGCGCCCGCGCCGTCGCGGGGTCGCGCCCGTCGCCCGCCACGAGCGCGAGGCTGCCGAGCGACGCGGCCAGCGCGGCCGGCGGGCCGAGCGCGCGCCGGATCGTCCGCGCGCGCTCGTGGAGCACGCGCGCGCGGTCGAGGTCGCCCGCCTCGTACCGCAGCGTCCCGAGGTTCGACGCGGCGTCCGCGACCGCGTGGGGCTCGCCGGCGGCCTCCGCCGCCGCGAGCACCGCCTCGAGCGACCGCGCGGCGCCCTCGAAGTCGCCCACCGCCTTCTCGAGGAGCCCGCGCTGGGAGAGCGTCGCCGCGGACGGCGTGCCGTCGAGCGCGCGTTCGACCTCGACGGCGCGGTCGAGGGCGTCGAACGCCTCGGCGTACCGCCCGAGGTTGCGCAGGTCCTGCGCGGCCAGGGCCCACAACGTCGCGACGGCGCGCCGCGGCGGCGGTCCCTCCCGCAAGGCGAGCGACCGCCGCGTGGCGACCAGGGCGGACGCCCTCCGCTGCGCGGCCCGGTGCGCCCGCGCGACCAGCGCCCACCCGGCGGCCTCGACGTCGCGGTCGCCGTCGGCCCGTGCCGCCTCGACGAGCCCCTCCGCCTCGGCCCGCGCCTGCTCGGCGCGGCCGACGAGCAGGCAGGCCTCGACCACCGCGGACCGCGTGAACCCGTCCCGCCGCCACGCGGCCCGCCCCTCCCACGCCCGCGCGAGCCGCTCGGCCGCGCGCGCCGCCTCGTCGGCCGACCCGGTCCGCTCCGCGGCGCGGAACGCCCCCGCGAGCGCGAGCGCCGCGCCGCGCGCCTCCCCCGCGGCCTCGTACCGTGCCACCGCGCGCGCGAACGCCCGCGACGCGTCGTCCGGGCGCTCGAGCGCCAGCGCCGAGCGCCCCACCTTCAGCCACCCGTCGCCTTCGCGCGCGGGTTCCGCCCCCCGCTCCGCGGCCGCCACCGCGCGCTCCGCGACGCGCCGCGCGCCGGCCTCGTCGCCGGCCGCGCGCGCCTGCCGCCACGCGGCGTCGAGGCAGTCGCACGCCCAGCCCCACCACCCGATGGCCTCGCCGCGGTCCGCGGCCTCGAGGTACGCGGCCGCGGCCTCCGCCGGCCGGCCGAGCCGCCGCAGCGCCGTGCCGCGCTCCGCTCGGACGCGCGCCCCGAGCACGCCGTCGGCGTCGCCGAGCGCCGCGACCGTCGCGAGGGCCGCCGCGTGCGCGTTCGCGTCGTTCTGCGCCTCCGCCGCCTCGACGCGCCGGCGCACGTCCGCGTCCGGCGCGCGACCGCGCCGCATCGCGACGTACGCGGCGAGCCGCGCGCCCTCGGGTGGCGCGACGCGCCGGGCCAGGCCGTCCGCGACGTCGGGCCGCCCCCGCCCGCACAACGCGTCCACCACGAGCCCCGCGTGCGAGGCCGCGCCCTTCGCGACCGCGTCCAGCGCCGCGCCGTCCCCGTCGCGCGCCGCGAGGATCGCGTCGGCGGCGCGCTCCGCCGCCCGGGCGGG
>JAEUHO010000437.1 GCA_016795345.1 Planctomycetia bacterium
CCTGTTCGAGGTGCGGTCCGGGCGCGGCGAGGTGGTCGCCCGCGTGGCGTCGCCGGTCGAGACCGGCGTCGCGGCGTTCGGGTGGGAGGTCCCGGCGGGCGCGGCCGGCGGGCGCTACACGCTCGTCGCGTCGTTCCCCGACGCGGGGCTCGCGACGACGACGCTCGAGTTCGACGTGCGCGACTTCCGCGCGCCGCGGCTCTCGACCGACCTCCAGTTCGCGCGCAAGGCGTACGGCGCCGGCGACACGGTGACCGCGAGCCTCAAGGTGACGCGCGCCGAGGGCGGCCTGCCGGTGGGGGCGAGGACGACCGCCGTCGCGACGGTGGACGGCGTCGAGGTGCACCGCCAGGAGGTCGTGGTCGACGCGCTCGGCACGTGCGCGGTGTCGTTCGCGCTGCCGAAGGAACTGGGCGCCGGCGACGCCACGCTCGCCATGACCGTCGCCGACGGCGGCGTCGTCGAGACGGCGGCGAAGTCGATCCCGGTGGTCGTGAACCGCGTGGCCCTCGCGATGTACCCCGAGGGCGGCGACCTCGTCGCGGGCGTGCCGTGCCGCGTCTACGTCGAGGCGAAGACGCCGAAGCAGCGGCCCGCCGACGTCGCGGGCCGCGTGCTCGACGACCGCGACCGCTTCGTCGCGAGCGTCTCGACGGTCCACGAGGGCCGCGGGCGGTTCGCGTTCGTGCCCGAGGAGGGCCGCGCCTACCGGCTCGTGCTCGACCAGCCGGCCGGGATCACGACGCCGTTCGCGCTCCCGCCCGTCGCCGCGACGGGCCTCGCGCTGACGGCGCGCGCCGACGCGTTCGCCGCCGACGAGCCCGTCCGCGTCGCGCTCGCGTCGCGCACCGGCGAGGTGGCGACGGTGGCGCTGTACGCCCACGAGCGCGAGCTGGCGCTCGCGCGGGTCCACGTCCCCGCGGGCCGGCCCGTGGAGGTCGTGTTGCCGCCGGCCGCCGCGGCGTTCGGCGTGCTCCGCGTGACGGCCTACGACGCGATGGGGACCCCGCGGGCGGAGCGGCTCGTGCTCCGGCGCGCGCCCGAGGGCCTGAAGGTGACCCTGACCCCGCAGGCGCCCGACACGGTGCCGGGCGGCAAGGTGAAGGTGGACGTCGTCACGACGGACGGGCTCGGCCGGCCGGTCGCGGCGGTGCTCGGCGTGGCGGCCACCGACGACAGCGTGCTCTCGACCGTCGATCCCCGGGAGCGTGCGGCCCGGCTGCCGGTGCAGGCGATGCTCGGCGCGGAGGTCGCGGAGCTGTTCGACCCCGCGGCCTACCTCGGGCCCGACGCCGACGCCGCGCGCAACGCCGACCTCCTGCTCGCGACCCAGGGCTGGCGCCGGTTCGCGTACCGCGACGTCGTCGCGTTCGTGACCGCGCACGGCGATCGGGCCGCGCGGCTCTGCGCGACCGGGCTCCTGGGGTTCGGCGGCGACCTCGACGTCAACGACGTCGAGATCGAGTTCGCCGAGGTCTTCGACGCCCTCGGCGCCGACGGGAAGCCGGGCGACGCGGTCCGTCTGCGGGGCGCCGCGCGGGACGTGCGCGAGCTCGCGAAGCTCGAGGAGCGGAGGAAGGATGGCGAGGCCGGCGCGCCGGCGCAGCCGCCGGTGGGCGGGAGGGGCGTCCGGCCCGGGCTCCGCGAGCCCAACGACCCCGTGCCTCCTCCGCCGCCTCCTCCGGCGTTCGAGGCCCCGCCGGCCGCGGATCCCGGCATTCCGACGCCGGCGACACCCGAGCCGCTCCCGCCGCCCGTCGGGGGCCTGCCGGCCGCGCAGGCCCCACAGGGCCCCGCCGTGGGGTTCATCGAGCGCCTCGACGAGGCGAAGATGAAGAACCCCGGTCGACGCGCCCGGGAACGGCTCGGGCGCCGCCTGCAGGTCGCGAGCCCCGTGCCCGCCTGGGTCCGCGTGTACGCCCACGCCGCGCCGCAGGGCCGGCCCGCGAACGCTCGCACCGACTTCACCGAGACCGTCTACTGGAACGCCGCCCTGCGCACCGATGCCGACGGCCGCGCGACGCTCGAGTTCGACGCGTCGGACGCGGTGACCACGCTGCGCCTGCGCGCCGACGCGTTCGCGCTCGATGGCGCGCTCGCGGCGGCCGACGCCACGGTCGAGGTCCGGCGCCCGTTCTACGTCGAGGCGAAGCTCCCGCTCGAGGTGACCGCCGGCGACCGCATCGACCTCCCCGTGGCGCTCGTCAACGGCCGCCGCGCCGCGTCCACCGCGTCGCTGCGCCTCGAGACCGGCCCGGGCCTCGCCGTCGTGGGCGACGCGAGCCGCACCACGACGCTCGCCGCGCTCGGGTCCTCCCGCGTCGTGCTGCCCCTCGAGGTCGGCCGCGCCGCGGCGAACGTGACGGTCCGCCTGTCGGCCGTCGCCGACGTCGCGACCGACGACGTCGCCCGCCCCGTCCGCGTCGTGCCCGCGGGCTTCCCCGTCGAGCGCGCGTTCGGCGGCGTGCTCGAGCGGGTCGTCGAGCACCGGGTCACGGTCCCGTCCGACGTCGTCGAGGGCAGCCTCGTCACCGAGGCGGCCGTCTACCCGACGCCGCTCGCCTCGCTCACCGCCGCGCTCGAGGCGCTCCTGCGCGAGCCGTGCGGGTGCTTCGAGCAGACGTCGTCGTCGAACTACCCGAACGTGATGGCGCTGCAGTACCTGAAGTCGCACGCGGGCGTCGCCCCGGAGCTCGTCGCGCGCGCCCAGGCGCTCCTCGCCCGCGGGTACCAGAAGCTGACGTCGTTCGAGTGCCGCGAGAAGGGCTACGAGTGGTTCGGCGGCGACCCGGGCCACGAGGCGCTCACGGCCTACGGCCTGCTCGAGTTCGCCGACATGGCCCAGGTCATGGCGGTGGACCCCGAGATGCTCGCGCGCACCCGCGCCTGGCTCCGCTCGCGCCGCGACGGCCAGGGCGGCTTCCTGCGCAACGGCCGCGCCCTCGACACGTTCGGCGCCGCCCCCGAGGACGTCACGAACGCGTACATCGTCTGGGCGCTCGTCGAGAGCGGCGAACGCGACCTCGCCAAGGAGCTCGCCGCCGTGAAGGCGCTCGCGGGCCGTACCGACGACCCGTACGTCCTCGCGCTCGTCGCGGCCACCCTGCGCCGCCTCGAGGACCCCGACGCCCTCCCGATCCTCGCGCGGCTCGCCAAGCGGCAGGCCGCCGACGGCCGGCTCGCGGGCGCGGCGACCTCGATCACCCGCTCGGGCGGCGAGTCCCTCGACCTCGAGACGACGTCCCTCGCCGTGCTCGCCTGGCTGCGCGTGCCCGAGTTCACGAAGGAGGTCGAGCGCGGGATGGCGTGGATCGCCACGCGCTGCAAGGCCGGCCGCTTCGGCTCGACGCAGGCGACGGTCCTCGCGCTGAAGGCCATCGTCGCCTACGACGCCGCCCACGCGGCCACGCGCGCCGCGGGCATCGTGATCGCGACCGTCGACGGCGTCGAGGCCGCCCGCGTCCCGTTCGCCGCCGCCCAGGAGGGCGCGATCGTCCTCCCCGACCTCGGCGCGCGCCTCGCGCCCGGCACCCACGTCGTCGTCCTCACCATGGAGGGCGGCTCCGACCTCCCGTACGCGTTCACCGTGCGGTGGTCGTCGCGCACCCCCGACACGTCGGCGAAGGCGAAGGTCGCGCTCGACGTCCGCCTCGCGAAGGACGCGGCGACCGAGGGCGACCCCGTCGACGTCGCGGTCACGCTCCGCAACGTCACCGCCGAGGGCCTGCCCATGGTCACGGCGATCGTCGGCCTGCCCGGCGGCCTCGAGGCGCGACCCGACGCGCTGAAGGACCTCGTGAAGGCGGGGACCGTCGCCGCCTTCGAGACCCGCGGCCGGGAGGTGATCCTCTACTGGCGCGCGATGGCGCCGTCGGCCACGACCTCGTTCACGCTCCCGTGCGTCGCGGCGATCCCGGGCCGGTACACCGGGCCGTCGTCGCGCGCCTACCTCTACTACACCGACGAGGACAAGGTCTGGGTGCCCGCGGTCAGCGCGCGCGCACGGGCCTCGCCGTCCGAGGGGCCCGACGTCGCCCCGCGTTCCGTGCGATGCTCGGGGCGTGGCCCGGACGATCCTCCGCTCCGTCGTCGTCGCGTGCA
>JAEUHO010000439.1 GCA_016795345.1 Planctomycetia bacterium
CAGGTCGCGCATCCGGAAGAACGCGAGGATCGGGCCCGCGACGGCCTCGGGGCCCGGCGTGCGGGGCACCGGCACCTCGAGGACGTCCACGCGCGCGCGGCGGAACGCGTCGTCCGTCGCGGCGCGCCAGGCCGCGACGCGGGCGGCGTACGCCGCGCGGACCGCCGGCGAGCCCGTGTCCACGAGGTGCGCCACGCCCGTCTCGGGGTCGCGCAGGTGCACGAGCCCGGCGTCGGGCAACACGAGCTCCGGCGACGACAGGCGGACCGCGATCACGTCGTGGCGACGCGCGGCGAGCGTGAGCGGGGTGCGCCACCCGCCCGCGAGGAAGTCCGATACGACGAACACGACGGCGCGACGGCGCACGGCGCGCGTCACCATCGAGAGGGCGGCCGCCGGATCGGAGCGGGCCTCGCGTCCCGGGAGCGCGAGACAGTCCCGGACGATCCGCAGCACGTGTCCGACGCCCTTCTTCGGCGGCACGAAGCGGTCCACGCCGCCGCTGAACGCGACGAGCCCGACCTTGTCGTCGTTGCGGGCCGCCGCCAGCGCGAGGCACGCGCAGACGCGCGCGGCGGTCTGCCGGGCCGACCACGCGCCGAAGCCGCCGGTCATGGAGGCGGAGAGATCGAGCAGGAACAGGACGGTCTGCTCGCGTTCGTCGGCGTAGGTCTTGACGAACGGCCGGCCCATGCGGGCGGTCACGCTCCAGTCCACGGCGCGCGGGTCGTCGCCCTCGACGTACTCGCGCACCTCGTCGAACTCGATGCCCGCCCCGCGGAAGACCGAGAGCCAGCCGCCCGCCATCACGTCGGTGACGAGCCGGCGGCTCATCACGTCGATGCGGCGGACCTCGGCGAGGAGCTCGGCGAGGTCCGGGTCGCGTTCCTCGGACGGAGGCGCGGGCCGGGCCGGCACCGTCAGGGGACCTTCACCGCGTCGAAGACCCGCTGCACGACGTCCACCGACGCGACGCCCTCGGCCTCGGCCTCGTAGGTCGTGATCACGCGGTGGCGGAGCACGTCCATGCCGACGGCCTTGACGTCGTGGGGCGTCACGAACCCGCGGCCGTCGAGGAAGGCCCGCGCACGCGCCGCGCGCACGAGCGCGATCGACGCGCGGGGCGACGCGCCGTCGAGGATCAGCGGCGCGAGCGACGCGAGGCCCGCCTCGGCGGGCCGGCGCGTCGCGAAGACGAGGTCGACGACGTAGGTGAGGACCTTCTCGTCGAGGTGGACCTCGTCGAGCAGCGCGCGCGCGGCGAGCACCTGGGCCGGCGACGCGACGGTGCGCACGGACGGACGGCTCGTCGTGGCGGCCATCCGCCGCACGATGGCCTTCTCCTCCTCCTTGTCGGGGTAGCCCACGACGAGCTTCAGGAGGAAGCGGTCGATCTGCGCCTCGGGCAGCGGATAGGTGCCCTCGTGCTCGATGGGGTTCATCGTCGCGAGGACGAGGAACGGCGACGGCAGCGCGCGGGTCTCGCCCGCGAGCGTCACCTGGCGCTCGGCCATGGCCTCGAGGAGGGCCGACTGCACCTTGGCCGGCGCGCGGTTGATCTCGTCGGCGAGCACGAGGTTGCCGAAGACCGGTCCCTCGCGGACGGTCCACGCGCCGGTGCGCGGCTCGTAGACCTGCGTGCCGAGGAGGTCGCTCGGGAGGAGGTCGGGGGTGAACTGGATGCGGCGGAAGACGCCCCCCACCGCGGTCGCGAGCGACTGCACGGCCAGCGACTTCGCGAGGCCGGGCACGCCCTCGAGGAGGACGTGGCCGTCGGCGAGCAGGCCGATGAGGAGCCCGTCGAGCAGCGCGCGCTGCCCGACGATCACGCCCTCGACCTCGCGCACCACGTCGTGGAGGAAGGCGCTCTCCTTCTCGATGCGGGCGGTCACGGCGGCGACGTCGGTCACGGGCGGGTCCCTCGGTCGGAGAGGCGGGCGGGGGAACGAGCGGGCGCGGGCGAACGGGCCTCGCGGTCCCGCGCGGGGGACGCGATCCCGGGGGAACGGGTCACTCGCGGTCGAAGCGGAGGAGCTCCGGGTCGATGGGCGCGAGCGCGGCGTCGAGCTTCTTCAGGAGGTCGTCCCGCTTCGTCTCGACGAGGCGCGCGCGGAGCATCTGCGCGGTCTCGCCGGGCGTGATGCCCAGCGCGTCGCGGGTGCCCGCGGTGTCGGGGCTGCGGGCGAGCGAGGCGAAGACGTCGTCGGTGGCCGCGGCGTCGTCGCCGAGCTGGTAGCGTGCGCGGCCGCGGCCGGCGAGCGCGAGGGCCGCCGCGTCGTCGAGCGGCGCGCGGCCGAGCGGGTCCGCGGCGACGGCGCGGTCGAAGAACGCGACGGCGCGCGTGTAGGCGTCCACCGACGCGGCGATCTTGCCGGCGCGGCGGAGGTGGTCGGCGGCCGCGACGGACGCGGCGGCGGCCTTGGCCGCGAGGCCCGGCGGCGCGTC
>JAEUHO010000449.1 GCA_016795345.1 Planctomycetia bacterium
CACGCGCCGACCAACGGTCGCCCGACGGCCCCACCACTCTCGGCGAAGAGATCATGCGCCTCGGGCTAGGACTCGGGATCGAACGCCACACCCGCGCCTGATCGTCGAATTCCCGCGGTTCCGGGCCGTCGCCAACAGGCGACCGAGGGGAAGGAGCTGAAGTACGGGTCCGTGCGCCAGCCCATCGAGTCGTGGGGTCCGTGGCGCGGTGAGGACGAGAGCACCGCGGGGACGCTCGATGGCATGAAGGCGGCCGTGAACCGCCTCCTCCGTCCCGCAGTGCTCCTCGACATCCTCGCCCACTTCACGCTCTTCGCGACCGACAAGCGGAACCGTCGCGCGAAGATCGTCTGCCGCTACCAGCAGTACGAGGCGGTGAACCTGATCGTGGAGCGCGTCCTCGCGGGACGCCCCCGAAAGGGGCTCATCTGGCACTTCCAGGGATCGGGCAAGTCGCTGCTCATGGTGTTCGCGGCGCAGAAGCTCCGGCTCCAGCACGCGCTCGGGAATCCGACGGTCCTCATTGTCGTGGACCGGATCGACCTCGACGCCCAGATCAGCGCGACGTTCCACGCCTCCGACATCCCCAACCTCGTCAAGGCGGAGACCCGGGCGGAACTCGAGCGGCTCCTCGGGCAGGACATCCGGAAGATCATCATCACGACGATCTTCAAGTTCGGTGAGGCGGAGGGTGTCCTCAACCCCCGGGGGAACATCGTGGCCCTCGTGGACGAGGCGCACCGCACGCAGGAGGGCGACCTCGGACTGAAAATGCGGAGGGCGCTCCCGAACGCGTTCCTCTTCGGCCTGACCGGCACTCCGATCAACCGTACCGACCGGAACACCTTCTACGCCTTCGGCGCCGACGAGGACGCGCACGGCTACATGAGCCGGTACGGACTCGAGGAGTCCATCCGGGACGGAGCCACGCTGAAGTTGCACTTCGAGCCCCGGCTCGTCGAACTGCACATTGACAAGGAGGCCATCGACCAGGCCTTCGCGGAGCTGACCGGGAGTCTCTCGGACCTGGACCGCGAGAGCCTGGCCAAGACCGCCTCCCGGATGGCCGTGCTGGTGAAGACGCCCGAGCGCTTGGAGCGGATCTGCGCCGACATCGCGACGCACTTCCGGGCCACCGTCGAACCCAACGGCTTCAAGGCGATGGTCGTGACCTATGACCAGGAATCGTGCCTCCTCTACAAGGTCGAACTGGACAAGCGCCTGGCCCCCGAGGAGAGCGAGATCGTCATCTCGGCGACAGGGAAGGACGAGAGGTTCAAGGCCTACGACCGCAGCCGCGACGAGGAGGAGAAGATCCTCGACCGGTTCCGAGACCCCAACGACCCGCTGAAGATCCTCATCGTGACGGCGAAGCTCCTCACGGGGTTCGACGCGCCCATCCTGCAGGCCATGTACCTCGACAAGCCGCTCCGCGACCACACGCTGCTCCAGGCGATCTGCCGCACGAACCGACCCTACGCGGACAAGAAGACCCACGGGCTCATCGTGGACTACCTCGGCGTGTTCGACGACGTCGCGCGGGCCCTCGTGTTCGACGAGCTGGGCGTGCGCTCGGTCGTCTCCAACATCGCCTCGCTCAAGGGGACGCTCGAGGAGGCCATGCAGAAGTGCCTCGCGTTCTTCCCGGGCGTCGACCGCACTCAGGCCGGGTACGAGGGTCTCATGGCGGCGCAGGAGTGCCTGCCGAACAACGACGTCCGCGACGCGTTCGCCGCCGCGTTCCGGGTGCTGACACAGCTGTGGGAGGCCATCTCGCCGGATCCGTTCCTCGTCCGGTTCCTGGATGACTACCGGTGGCTTTCCCAGGTCTACGCGTCCGTTCAGCCGACGTCCGGGACGGGGAAGCTGCTCTGGCGGTCCCTCGGGGCCAAGACGATCGAGCTCATCCACCAGAACGTGCACGTTGACGCCGTCCGTGACGACCTCGACACGCTGGTCATGGACGCGGGTCTCCTCGAGGCCGTGATGGCCGCCCCGGATCCGAAGAAGAAGGCCACGGAGATCCAGATCAAGGTGATCGCCCGCCTCCGGAAGCACATGGGAAACCCGCGCTTCCGGGCGCTCTCAGAGCGGCTCGAGGCCCTGAAGGACCGTCACGAGCGCGGGCTCCTCACGAGCGTCCAGTTCCTGAGGGAACTCCTCGAACTCGCCCGAGACCTCGTGGCCGCGGAGCAGGAGACCCCACCGGGGGCCGACGAGGACCGGGGCAAGGCGGCGCTCACCGAGCTGTTCCAGAAGGCGAAGAACGAGAAGACGCCCGTGGTCGTGGAGCGTGTCGTCGCGGACATCGACGAGATCGTCCGCATGGTCCGCTTCCCGGGCTGGCAGCAGACCACGGCCGGCGAGCGCGAGGTCCGCAAGGCCCTGCGCAAGACCCTACTCAAGTACCAGCTCCACCAGGATCAGGACCTGTTCGACCGCGCCTACGGGTACATCCGCCAGTACTACTGATCATGGCCCAACCCAACGCAGACAGGACATCGGCGAGTGGGAGTGGCTGTCGGGCGTCCAGAGCGATCACATCGGCCAACTTCACGCAGCCGGCCCAGTGGAGGAACGTCGAGGTCGGCATCGTCGTCGAGGGCGCGAGCTTGGCGCAGTCGCTATCCGCGCAGTTGGGCAACCTCGTGCAGAACGGAAGTCTGCGCGAGGTGCCCCTGCCCGCGGGGCCTGGCGTGGGAGGGACCTGACGCGTGGGATCTTCGTTCGCCTGGCTCGATCACTCCGCGAGGGAACGTCGGGCGATGCTCGAGGTCGGTGCAGCATCGCTTCCGACCCCCGAACGCAGGTCCGATACTGGACCCGTGCGATCTCCTTCTCTCGGGCACCGCGTGCGATGGCGGCGGGCGTACGAACCGTCGTTGCCCACGGACGGCTACCGGGTCCTCGTGGATCGCCTGTGGCCGCGCGGAGTTTCGAAGGGCGTCCTCGCCCTCGACGAGTGGGCGCGCGACCTCGCGCCGAGCGACGCGCTGCGGCACTGGTTCCACCACGACCCCGCGCGCTGGGCGGGGTTCGTGCGCGCGTACCGGAAGGAGTTGCGGGCCCCCGCAATCGCCCCCCTCGTGGACGCGCTGGCCCATCGGGCGATGCGTGGACGGGTGACCCTCGTGTTCTCCGCCCGCGACGTCGAGCGCAACAACGCGGTCGTGCTCGCGGGGGCGATCGCGGCCCGGGCGCGGGGCCTCAGGACGCGTCGGCGCGATCGACGGGCTCGATGAGCGGGACCGGCCCCGCAGCCGCCGCCGGCCCGCCCCGCGTGGCCCCGCGGTCAGCGCGAGCGTCGTGGATCGTGCGGTCCTTCGGGACGCTTCGGGGACGTCTGCTCCTCCTCGTCTGCTTCGCGACCGTCCCGGCGATCCTGTTCATCTTCTACGTGTCGGCGCGCGAGCGGCTCTCCGTGCTGGGACGGATGGAGACGGAGGCGCGGCACGTCGGCACGCTTGCCTCGCGGGAGCATGCGGTGCAACTGAACGGAGCCAGGAGCCTGCTGCAGCGCCTTGCCACCGTCGTGGGGAGGAGCGACCGGGCCGGGGCGGGCGCCCCTCTCGGTCCGGACGGCTTGGCGGTCCTGTTGAGCGGGTTCCCGCAGTTCGCCAACATCGGGGTCGCGGAGCCGGAGGGGCGCGTCGTGGCGAGCGCCGCGCCGATCGCCGCGTCGGCGAACCTCGCATCGAACGTCGCGTTCGAGCGGTCGCTCGCGTCTCGGCAGGTCGAGGTCGGGACGTACGTCGTCGGCTTCGTAGGTCGGCCGGTGCTCCACATGGCGTACGCGGTCCGGGACGGGAGCGACGTGCCGACGGCCATCCTCTTCGTCGCGGTCGAACTCACCTGGCTCGACAGCCTCGCGAAGCAGGCGAACCTCCCCGGCGACTACTCGCTCCTGATCGCGGACCGGGACGGCCATGTCCTCGCGCGTTCGAGCGCGGAGGCCGTGGCGCCCGACGCGGACCGGGGCGCGGCGGACTCCGCTCTCAGTTCCGTCCTCGACCGCCCTCATGGGGCCGTGCTGCAGATCGGCTCGCCTCCCCAGTCGCGGTACTTCGTCGCGACCGCGATGGAGGGAATCCCCGGCGTAGCCGTCGTCGTGGGCCTCCCCTACGACCGCGTCGAGGCGGAGGCGAACCAAGTCTTCCTGCGCACCCTGCTCGGGCTGGGCGTCGTCACGGTTCTGGTCATCGTGGCGGCAATCCTCGCGGCGGAGTTCTCCGTGCTGCGCGTACTCCGGAGTCTGACGCATGCCGTGCGGCGATTCGGAGCGGGTGACCTGTCCGCGCGGCCGCCCCTTCCCCGGAGCCACGGGGAGCTGCGGGAACTGGCGGCCTCGTTCGGCTCCATGGCGGACGCGCTCGCGGCAAGGCAGCGCGAGGCACTGGAGGCACAGGAACGCCTGCGCGCCCTCTCCCACCGGATCCAGGCGACCCGCGACGAGGAAACTGCCCGCATCGCGCGCGAGCTCCACGACGAGCTGGGGCCCGTACTGACCGGCCTCAAGATGGGGCTGTCGCGCATGTGCCGCGTCTGCACCGGACGGGGGCTCCAGACCACGGGGGAGGAGGCCGCGGCGGAGATGAGCGCGCAGATCGACTCCGCCATCGACTCCGTCCGCCGGATGTCCTCGGAACTTCGGCCCCCCGTCCTCGACCGCCTTGGCCTCGCAGCCGCGCTCGACGCCCTCGCCGGGGACATCGAGGCGAGGACGGACCTCGCCGTCGTCGCCACCGTGCGCGGGGTCGAGGAACCGCTCGACGATCGCGTCAAGAACGCGCTGTTCCGGGTCGTGCAGGAGGCTCTGACGAACGTCGTGCGCCACGCCCGTGCGACGGAGGCCACGGTGGACCTCGAGCGCCGCGGCGACGCGATTGCGCTCGAAGTCCAGGACAACGGCCCGGGGGGCCGACGCGGTTGCGGTCGAGGGCCCGGCCTCGCTCGGGATCCTCGGCATGCGCGAGCGGATCCGGCTCCTGGGCGGCACGTTCCGGATCCGTGGCGAGGCGGGAAAGGGCACGACGATCCGCGTCGAGGTGCCGTGTGTCCCCGCGCCGGCTGTCGGCGGGGACGGGTCGTCGCCGGGGAGGGAGCAGGGGCCGTGAGGATCCTCGTCGCCGACGACCACGCGATCGTGCGCTCGGGCCTGAAGCGCATCTTCACGCTCGAGTTCCCGGGCGTCGCGGTGGGCGAGGCCACGAGCGTCGGGGAACTGCTGGAGCGGGCGAAGGAGGCGCCGTGGGACGTCGTGATCCTCGACATCGCCCTGGGCACGCAGAACGGTCTCGATGCCCTGCCGCTCCTCAAGGCGGCGCGCCCGCGCTTGCCGGTCATCGTGCTCTCGATGTACGGGGAGCGGCAGTTCATCGTTCGGGCCTTCGCGGACGGGGCCTCGGCCTACCTGACGAAGGAGCAGGCGGCGGACGAGGAGATCCTGAAGGCCATCCGGGCGGTGTGCGCGGGACGCCGCTACGTCGCCGGAGCCGCGGCGGAGACGCTTGCCGGGCACCTCGCCAAGGACCACGGCGCGCGACCGCACGAGGCCCTCTCGGCGCGGGAACTGGAGGTCTTCCTGCTGCTCGCCGCGGCGAAGTCGGTGTCGGAGATCGCGGAACGCCTGCGGTTGAGCGTCAAGACGGTGAGCACCTACCGGACGCGCATCCTCGAGAAGACGGGACTCGAGACGACCGCCGAGATCATCCAGTACGCGGTCAGGAACGGCCTGGTCGGCTGACCGTGTAGGACGGACGCGGACACCCTGCTTCGCCCGGTCCTACGACGGAATCGGACCTGGGCCGATACCGCGTCGCCGGCACAGGGACTACCGTTACCGACATGGACGCGAGCGGCGCTGCCCTCCGAGACGGCACCGGGCTCCGGTCTAGCGCCGTCTCCCAGCGCCTGCGCGCCATGCACCCCGCCTACTTCGCCATGTCGATGTCGACGGGAATCGTCTCGATCGCGTGCCACTTGCTCGGCCTTCGGGACCTGTCCTCGTTGCTCTTCGCGATCAACGTCGTCGCGTACGGAGCGCTGTGGGTCGCGACGATCGCTCGGTTCGTCCGCTTCCGTAGGGAGTTCCTTGCGGACATCTCGAGCCACCAGCGCGGCCCCGGCTACTTCACGACCGTCGCCGCGACGTGCGTGACAGGCCTCCAGTTCCAGCTGCTCGGCGACGCGCCCGGCGTGGCTCTCACCTTCTGGATCGCGGGCCTCTTGCTCTGGACGATCACCACGTACGCGGTCTTCGTGGCGATCAGCGTGCGGGAGGAGAAGCCCTCCCTCGCCGACGGGATCAACGGAGGCTGGCTCGTGGCGGTCGTCGCGACGCAGTCCGTTTGCGCGCTCGGGTGTGGCGTGCTGCCGCGGGTGCTCGGGGACCGCGAGACCGCGTGGTTCCTCCTGACGTCTTGCTGGCTGTGCGGCGGAATGCTCTACCTGTGGATGATCTCGCTGATCTTCTACCGCTACACGTTCTTCCGCTTCTCGCCGTCCGACCTGATGCCCCCGTACTGGATCAACATGGGGGCGGCCGCCGTCTCGACTCTCGCCGGGACGTGGCTCCTCTCCGCCGGCGGCGACTCGGGACTGATGGGGTCGATCCGCCCGTTCGTGAGGGGTTTCACGATCCTCTGGTGGGCTACCGCCACCTGGTGGATCCCGATGCTCGCGGCCCTCGGCGTGTGGCGCCACGCCGTGCGGCGTGTCCGCTTCGGCTACGACCCGCTCTACTGGGGCCTCGTCTTCCCGCTCGGCATGTACAGCGTGTGCACGTGGCGCGTCGCCGTCGCCTTCGATCTGCCCGCCCTCGTCTGGGTCGCGCGCGTGTTCGTCGTCCTGGCCCTGGTCGCCTGGCTGCTGACGTTCTTCGGTCTCGCGACCCGGTTCCTCGTCTTGCTCCTGACATCGTCTCGCTCGGTCCGTCCCCCGTACCCGGCGCCGGCGCCTTCGATTGCGTCCTTCCCCGCGCTCGCGCGCTCGAACGCGGGCCAACCTTCCCCGTGAGGAGTCCCATGGAAACGACATCCGCCCAGCCCTTCGACCTCGGCCTCCGCGACGCGGCTCCTCCCGTCGTGAGGGAGGCCCGCATCGAATCGTCGGCGTCGCTCTGCGCGGAGCGCATCGCGAAGGCCAAGGCCCGCCAGAAGGCGGGCAAGCGCCTGATCGTCGCCGGCTTCGTCATCACGATCGTCGCGACGGTGCTCTACTGCGCCGCCTGCTTCGCCGGAGGCCTCTCCGTCCCGATGGAGGACATCCTCCTCCACAACGCCGTGCCGTTCGCGCGGGGCATGCTGGCCGTGCTCGGTCTCGGGACGCTCGTGTGGCTCGTCGGCTCGATGATGTTCCTGCGCGGAGCGATGGAAGAAGGGCCCGAAGCCTCCGAACCGTCGGCGACACCGGACGCCTGAACCGCAGACGCCCGAGAGGCGTCGTGGACGCGGATGAAGCGGCGAGCCCGCCGAGATTGAGCGGGGGGGAACCCCCGAGGGCGGTCGGCCGCCCTTCCTGGGTTCGCATGCGTGGAGCGCGCCGCACGACGAAGCTGGCTACACCGGTCCTGCGAGAGGAGATCGCCCGTCGCCCGCGGAAGTCCAGGCGGAGGGGGCCGAGCCAGGGAAGGAGCTGGAGCGTGGCAGGTCCTATCTCCCGATACCTGGCGGACGATCACTCCAGGCTCGATGCGGTGCTCCGTCGAGCGACGGCCCCATCGGGAGAAGTGGACCGTGCAGCGTACGCGAGTTTCCGGGCCGGACTGCTTCGGCACATTTCGATGGAGGAGAAGATCCTCCTGCCCGCGGCGCGACGGGCGCGCAGGGGCGAGGCTCTCCCGATCGCCGCGCAGCTCCGCCGTGATCACGCGGCGCTCGCGTCCCTCCTCGTGCCGACGCCGACGCCCGAGATCCTGCGACTCCTCCGGGAACTGCTCGACGTCCACAATCCGCTCGAGGAGGGGCCGAGCGGGGTGTACGAGGCTTGTGACCTGCTCCTGGCTGCCGACGCTGAAGCGCTCGCGGCGTGCCTCCGTCGTTCGCCCGAGGTGCGCGTCGCACCTCACTACGACGGGCCGCGACTCCATGGACACGTTGGAGCGCTCCTTCGGGCCGCTCGCGGTCGGTCGCCGCGAAGCCCGTGAGGGCGACTGCGCCGTCCGATCGTGGCCCTCGATGTCCCCGGCTGGGGATAGCGGGTGGCGGGGGCGCCCCTCGATCACCGAGAGCGACGGCCCGACCTGCCGCGGGGCCGTGTCCACAACGCCGGCACCGCCGAGGACGCCGTACGCTTGGTGTTGGAAGTGGTACGCAGGCACACGCCCGTTGCCCACGGCCCGCCCTTCCGAGGTCTCGGTCTGGAGGCCCCAGCCAGCGCGGGGGCCGACCCGGTAGCCCCGGCCCCCTCGACCCGCGGCTGGCGAGGTGCCGGGGGGCTATGCCACCGCTCGTCGGCCACGGACCCTCCCCCTCGGCTACTATGTGAATCGAGATTCACTTCGCCATGGCCGCCCCCAAGCAGAGCACGGAGATCCGTCGCGCGCAGATCCTGCGGGCCGCGAGCGACATCGTGGCCCGCGAGGGGGTCGCGGCGCTCGAGGTGTCGGCCATCGCGCGCCGCTGCGGGCTCGTCCCCTCGGCCCTCTACCGGCACGTGCGGTCGAAGGACGACGTGCTGGACGCGCTCGTCGGCACGCTCGGCGCCCGGCTGCGCGAGAACGTCGCGAGCGCCCGCTCGACCTCGTCGCGCGCGATCGAGAGACTCGGCCGCCTCTTCGACCTCCACCTCGACATGGCCCGCGGGCGGGCCCCGATCCCGAGGCTGGTGTTCTCGGAGGAGGTGCTCGGAGGTCCCCCCGCGCGTCGCCGCAAGGTCCTCGACGCCCTCTCCTCCTACCTGGCCGCCGTCGCCAAGCTCGTCGAGGAGGGGGTGCGCGCCGGGGACGTCCGCGCCGACGCCGACCCCGCCGCCGTCGCCGGGCTGTTCCTGGGCGCCGTCCAGCACACGGCGGTGCTCGCCCTGATGGGGGGTGCCGCGTTCAACCGCGCCGCCCACGCCGCCCGGGTGCGACGCACCCTCCTGGCGCTCCTCTCCCCCGACCCCCGCCCGGCGTACCGCGGGGGCTGCTCACGAACCCGTCGACCCCGGAGACACCCATGATCTCGCTCCGTCCCTCCCTCTTCGCCCCGTTCGTCGCCGCCTTCGCCCTGGCCGCGTTCGCGGGCACCGCGAGCGCGCACTGCGACACCGTCGAGGGGCCCGTCGTCCAGGCGGGTGAGGAGGCGCTCGAGTCGGGCGACCCCACCGGGGCCCTCGTGTGGGTGCAGCCCGCGGCGGACGGCGAGGTGCGCGCGGCGTTTGAGAAGGCGCGGGCGGTCCGGGCGCTCTCGCCCGAGGCGCGCGAGGTCGCCGACCGCTGGTTCCTCGAGACCCTCGTGCGCGTTCACCGCGCGGGGGAGGGGGAGCCCTTCACGGGCCTAAAGCCCGCCGGGACGCCCGTCGAGCCCGCGATCGCGGCGGCGGACGAAGCCGTGCGGACGGGGACGCTCGCGCCCCTCTCGCCGTTCGTGCCGGCCCCGCAGCGGCCGGCGTTCGAGGCCGCGCTCAAGGACGTGCTCGCGAAGCGGTCCTACCGCCGGGACGACATCCCCGCCGGGCGGGCCTACGTGCGCGCCTACGTCGAGTTCCTCCACCGTCTTGAGCACATGGAGAAGGCCCCCGCGCCGACGGCGGCGGGCGCACCCGTCGAGCTCAAGAGCCCGGCGGCGCTCGCGGCGGAGCACGAGGAACTCCACGAGCGCCTCGCCGAGGCGATCGACGCCGGGGGCCAGACGGCCGAGGCGGCCCGGGCGCTCGCGCGCCTGCTGCATCCGCACTTCGTCCGCGAGGAGCAGATCGCGATGCCGCCCCTCGCGCTCCTGCCCGCGCTCGCCGAGGGCCGACCGATCGCCGACCCCAAGCCTGCGCTCGAGATGGCCCTGGCGTTGCGGGCCGAGATCGGTCGCATGCTCGAGGAGCACGTCGCGATCAAGGCGGCCATGCGCGCCCTGGGGGCGGCGGCCGAGCGCGAGGGCAACCAGAAGATCGCGCGGTTCAGCGTGCGGCTGGTGCGCCACGCCGAGACCGAGGAGCAGGTTCTCTACCCGACCTCGCTCCTGGTCGGACGCATCCTCGAAGCCCGCGCCGCGGGGCGCTGACCCCCGCGCCAAGGAGGCACCATGCCCGCCGACCTGCCCGTCCTGGACTCCTCCCCGCTCTCCTCGCCCGCGGAGCTGGCCGGCCTGATCGCCTACCAGCCCGGCGCCGTCGTGAGCCGCGCCCTCGTCCAGCGGCCCACGGGGACCGTCACCCTCTTCGCGTTCGACGCGGGGCAGGGCCTCTCCGAGCACACGGCGCCCTACGACGCGATCGTCTTCGTGCTCGACGGGCAGGCCGACGTCACGGTCGCCGGCACCCTCCATCGGGTCCGCCGCGGGGAGGCTCTCCGGATGCCCGGAGGGCGTCCCCACGCGCTCCACGCCCCGGAGCCCTTCAAGATGCTGCTCGTGATGGTCCGCTCGTAGGGGGCGGCCATCGGCCCGGGGGGGGACGCCACAACGTCCTCGACGCCGCCGTCGATCCGGATGGGAACGCCGTCTGTAAGCCTCCTGCGGGCGGGCGGTTGTGCTGAGCGACGGGGGAGGGATGGGGTCCGTCCCGTTCGGACCGCAGGCTCGGGGGGCATGCCCCGCGGTGCCGTTGCGTTTGTTGCGCTAGTTGCGGATGCTTCGATCGTGTGCTAGGCTCCCGGCCGTGAAGACACTCGAGTTCAAGCTTCCGTCGGCGTCCGCCGCCGAACAGGCGCGGACCGCGCTGCGTGCGCTGACGGCGTTCTCGCGCCGGCGTACTCCCGTCGTGCGCCTGCGCCCCGAGGGGGCGCGCGAGGAGACGTCCGTCTCGGTCCCGCTCGAGGCGTTCGACTTGTTCATGGCGATCCTCGCACAGATGGCGAACGGCAACGCCGTCACGATCGTCCCGCTCCACGCGGAGTTGACGACCCAGCAGGTCGCCGACCTCCTCAACGTCTCCCGGCCCTACGTGATCGAGCTCCTGGAGGCGGGGAAGATCCCGTCGAGGAAGGTGGGGACGCACCGGCGCGTGCGCGCCGAGGACGTCCTCGCCTACCGCCAGCGGGAGGAGGAGCGCCGCAAGGCGGTACTCGCCGAGCTCACCGCGGAGGCCGAGAAGCACGGCCTGGGCTACTGAGGCCCGGGACCCGTGCCGCTCACCGTCCTGTACGACGCCTGCGTCCTCCACCCGGCGCCGCTGCGCGACCTGCTCGTGCGCATCGCCGCGACCGGCGTCGTGCGGGCGCGGTGGACGGAGCAGATCCTGGACGAGTGCTTCGAGAGCATCCTGCGCGTCCGGCCGGACCTGAACGCGGAGGCGCTGCGGCGGACCCGCGAGCTCATGACCGAGGCCGTCCCCGACTGCCTGGTGAGGGGCTACGAGGATCTCGTGGGCGGCCTGAAGTTGCCCGACGCGGACGACCGACACGTCCTCGCGGCGGCCATCCGCGCCGGGGCCGAGGTCATCGTGACGGCGAACCTCGCGGACTTCCCCTCCAGCGTGCTGTCGACGTTCCAGATCGAGGCGAAGCACCCGGACGACTTCGTCCTGGAGACGATCGGCCTGGCGCCGGCTCTCGTCGTGCAGGTCCTCGTGGAACAGGCAGGCGCCCTGAAGCGGCCGCCCCGCACCGTGGAGGACCTGCTCGACGTCCTCCAGAACGCCGGGATGGCGCGGACCGTGGCCAAGGTCCGGGAACTGCAGGGGCTCGATCGGCCGGGTGACGACCCGCCGTGACGCCCGGGCGCGAGGACGCGCCGCGAGCGGAGGAGCACGTTCCGAGCACGGGTGGGGCGTGGGGGCCCACTCCACCGTTCGAACTGGAGGAGCGTCTCGCACGTGCGTCGCCGACATTTCGCCTAGAAGTTGATCTGCCACTGCAGGCGCAGCATCCAGCCGTCCTCGACGACCACGCCCTTGGTCGCGCTGACGAGGTAGCCCGGGCCCGTGGCGGAGACGCCGCCGTTGCCGACGACGCGGGAGACGTCGAGCGAGACCTTGTTCGAGTGGTCCCAGAAGAAGTAGTTGACGACCACGCCGTACTCCGAGACCCGGTCCTTGAGGACCCCTCTGTAGTAGTCGTCGTCCGCCCAGATCGTGGCGTACTTCGCCCCGACGCCCCAGTTGCTCGAGGCGAATCGGTGGTGGAGCTGGACGTAGGCGCCCTGGTCGACCTGGTCGGGCGCGGTCGAGCCGTCCGTGAAGTCGAGGCTGCGGCGGTAGTACTCGGTCTGGAGCGAGAAGCCCTGCCACTGCGCCCGGAACCACGCGTTCGCCCCCCAGCGCTCGAGGGGGCCGACGCCGCCGTTCCCCTTGACCGCGAGCGAGCCGGGGACGCCGGGGGGCAGGTTCGTGTCGTCGTCGTTCTCGAAGTAGGCGGAGGCGCCGAGGCTCGCGTCGAGGCGCCCGCGAGCCTCGCAGGACCGGTGGTCCACCTCGTCCCACGCCCAGTCCTTGCCCGTGAGGTTCCATTCGAACATGCCCGCGTAGAGCAGCTGGTCCGAGAACTTGTCGGTCGCGTCCGCAAACACGGAGCCCACGACGTCCGCCCGTCCCTCGCCGTTGAGGGCCTCGAACGCATAACGGAACCGCTTCGGCTCGCGCGCGTCTCCGAACGTGCCCCAGAGGCACACGCCCGTGTCGTAGTTGAGGTTGAACGCGGTCGTGACGAGGTTTCGGTCCACGAACATCAGGGTCGCCGCGGAGGCCGGGCCCTCGAACCCGTAGACGACCTTCTGCTGGCCCGCGCGCACGTGGTGGTCGCCCGCGTAGCGCCAGTCGAGGTACGCCCACCTCTTCTCGACCCCGGAACCGGAGTCGGAGTCGAAGTTGAGCATCAGGCGATAGGAGAGATCCGGGCAGAAGACCGTCCCCTGGAGGTCGAGGATCAGTGTCTCGAGCTCGAACCCGCTGCGGTCCTTGGGCCTGTCGGTCGTCGTGAGATTCGCCCGGGCGTCGTCGCCGTAGAGGAAGGCCTCGTAGCGGACCTGGTTCCGGAACCCGATCTCGAGGCGGTTGGGGCCCTCGGCGATGAACGGCCGCTTGCCGAGGGGGAAGCCGGCCTTGCCCTGGGCGACGGCGCCGCCCACGAGCACCGCGTCGGGGATCGACCCGATGTAGCGCTCGACCGCGGCCGCGATCTCGTCCTGCGTCGGGGCGTGGCCTACGAGCTCGCGCAGCCTCCGCTCCTGCTCGGCGAGGCGCTCGCGGAGTTCGCCCATCTCGCGGCGCAAGTCGTCGGCGTCGTCTGCCCTCGCGATCGGGGCGAGGGCGAGCAGGACGGCGGCAAGGATCAAGACGGGGCGAACGGTCATGGTCTCCTCCGAGGGCCTGGTCTCAGCGGGAAGCGGGCCAGCCCGGCTCGCGGTCAAACCGGATGGCGCCCGTGTCG
>JAEUHO010000481.1 GCA_016795345.1 Planctomycetia bacterium
CCAGGCGTCGGCGGGACGTGCGGTCACTTCGGCGGCTTGCCGGTCCCCGACGGCAGGTCGGCGGGCAGGTCCACGGGGACGTCCTTCGCGCCGTCGCCCTGCGGGACGATCGGGGTCTTCGAGAGGATGAGGTCCACGTAGAGCGGCTCGTAGCCCGTGGACTCGACCGCGGCCTCGCCGCGCCCGAGGCGCACGCGCCAGTCGCCCTTCGCCATGGAGGGGTGCACCACGCGCCACCCGTCGGCGGTCTTCTGGAACGGGACCTCCTCCGGCTCGCCGCCCTCCGCCTTGCGCGTCACGAGCACCGGCGCGGTCTCGAGGGGGGCGCGCTTGCCGTCGTGCTCGCGGGCGGTCACGGTGAGCGCGTTGGCCGCGCGGTCGCGGACGCAGTCGAGGAGCGCGCCGTCCTTCATGCGCAGGAGCGCGGGCTTCGGGATGCGGGCGTGGTGGTACTGGTAGCGGTTGTCGAGGTTCGAGGCGACCGCGATCTCGAGCACCGCGTTGGGGTCGTTGTAGACCGAGACGACGATGCCGCCGGCCTCCGCCGTCAGCTGCTCGTCGCCGCTGTCGTGGTCGTCCTGGCGCAGCGAGCCGGTGAAGCGGAACGCGTCCTCGGGCAGCACCGCCTTCGTGGACGGGTCGATCACCCAGTCCGTCGCGCGCGCGACGTGCACCTCGCCCCGCAGCTGGTAGCGGACGCCGACGTACACGACGTCGCCGCTCGGCGGCACCCAGCGCGGCCGGTCGGGCTCGCCGGGCGCGGGCGGGTCGAGGCGGCTGTGGGTGCCCTGCTTGAAGCCCGCGAGCACGAGCCCCTTGTAGATGGAGGTGACGAGCCCCTTCAGGCGGTCGGGGGTGAGGGCGTCGTCGACGGGCGCGGGGCCGAGCACGTGCAGCAGCGTCTCGTGGCCGGCCTCGGGCCAGCGCGTGACGAAGTACTCGATGGGCATCGTCGTCCACGGCGACATGTTGAGGAAGCCGCGGACCTCGACGCGCCCCTCCTCGACCTTCACGCCCCAGCCGGCGGCGTCGCGGCGGTAGATCTCCGTCGCCTCGGGCGTGAGGGGCTTGTCGGCGGGGAAGAGGGCCCACTCGCCCGCGGGCTGGCCCGGCGCGGTCAGGAACGACTTCATGCGGCGGACGTTCGCGTCCACCTGCTTGCCGGTGCGCTTGATCTCGTGGACGTCGGCCGCGAGGCGGTCGTAATAGTCGTAGGCGTCGTCGGAGAGCTTCGCGAGGCGCTTCAGCACCTCGGTGTTCCCCGGCCCGCCGGCCTCGTCGGCCGCGCCGGGGGCTCCCTCGGGTCCGTCGGCCGGGGTGGGCGCGCCGCGGGTCGCCCCGGTGCCGTCCCCGGCGGGGCGCGGCGGCCGCCCGCGCGCGGCCTCGCCTCGCGTCTCGCCGCCGTCGATCCGCGACTCGATGCGCTCGAGCCGCCCCCGCACGAGGAAGGCGGCCGCGACGAGGAACAGGAGGTTCGCCGTGCCGAGCGCGACGAGCCAGGGGCTGCGGTCGTTCATCCCAGGATCCTAGGGTGCGTACGAGCAGAACGCACCCCCGGGGGGGCCCGGTTCACCTGTGCCGCGCGGGGCCGCCCGCGGGGGCGCTCAGACCCGGTGGACGAACGTCCGCGCCTGCCACAGGGCCGGCAGGGCGTGGGTGAGGAACGTCTCGCGCTGCGCGTCGATGGTCCCGCGGAGGTAGCGCATCCCGCCGCCCCCGGTCCCGCGCCGGATCCCGATGATCCCCTCGACGAACCGCAGGTGGCGGTCGCGCCACTGGAGCACCGCGCCGTCCACCTGCCGCGCGGCGTCGAGGAACGCCCGCAGCGGCGTCGCGCCGCCGTGCATCTCGACGAGGGCCGCGGCGATGGTCTCGCGGTGCGAGAGCGCGGCGTCCACGTCGCGCAGGTGCGTGTCCACGCGGTCGCGGGTCCCGGGGTCGAGCGGCCCGGGCCGCAGGCCGCGGTGGAGGTCGTCCATCGTGGCCTCGAGCACGTGGGCCGCGAACCGGTCCGCCGCCGCCGCGTCCACCGGCCCGACGCCGAGGTGCCGCGCGCCCTCCGCCTCGCTGGTCGTCGCGAGGAGGCCGTACACCACGTCGCGCACCGAGGCCTCGTTGAACCGCCGCGCGACGCGCGGCCACATGAACGGCGGCAGCGTCCGCACGAAACACGTCTCCGCGAGGAACGCGGGCGTCTCGGGCGTGGGCCGCAGCAGCGGCGCCGGCAGCTCCGGGTCGGTGCGGTCGTCGCCGTCCGGCGTGCGCTCGGGCGGCGGGCGCAGGCGGTCGGCGTGCAGCTCGCGCAGGCCGAGCAGCAGCTCGAGCTCGCGGAACTGCCCCGAGCCGAACCCCGACGCGGGCTGCAGCCGGTCGCGGAACGCGAGGAACTGCGCGGGGGTCATGGTCGCGAGGACGTCGTAGAACGGCAGCGTGACGGCGAGCGCGGCCTTCGCGCGCGCCAGCCGCTCCGCGCCGCGGCGGAGCACGTCGTCGAGACGCGAGGCCCGCTCGGCGTCGAGGGGCAGCGTCCCCGCGTGCACGATGCGCCCCGGCGTCGACAGCTCGGCGAGCTTCCGCACCCGGTCGCGGCCGTACCGCGCCGCGACGCGCTCGACGGCGGCGGCCAGCGCCGGCGACCGCTTCGGGTCGAACGCGTCGGCCTCGACGCGCCGCTCGCCCAGCTCGACGCGCGGCGGCGGCGTGCCCGTGGCCTCGCGCCACAGGGCGGCCACGTCCGCGACCACCGACTCGACCTCGTGCAGCACCAGCGCGAACCAGACCTCGAACGCCTGGTGGGTGCGGATGAACAGCACCTCCTCGTGGCACCAGGCGCCGCCCGTGGGCCACGGCGCGCCGGGCGCGTGGGCCGACACGTCGGGCCAGCGCTCGGCGGCCACGCCCGCGGGCCGCGGGGTCAGGCGCAGCGCCTCGATCAGCGCGCGGTCGTTGATGTACTCGCTGTAGAGCAGCTCGCGGCCGGTGGGGGGCGGCGTCGCGCTCATGACAGCCCGCACGCCTTGCGCGCCCGCGCGAGCACGCGCCGCGCGTTCTCGCGCGCGGTGACCGCGCCCTTCGCGAGGACCGCCTCGACGCGGGCCGGGTCGGCCCGCAGCGCCTTCCCGCGCTCGCGGATCGGCGCGAACGCCGCGTCCACGCGCGCGAGGAGCAGCTTCTTGGCGTCGCCGTAGCCGAGGCCGCCCGCGCGGAACCGGGCGGCCAGCGCCTCGCGCTCGTCGGGCGCGACCAGCGAGAACAGCTTGTAGATCGTGGAGTCGTCGGGGTTCTTGGGCGCCGCCGGCGGCGACGAGTCGGTCTTGATGCCCATGACCGCCTTCTCGAGCTCGCGGCCCTCCGCGAAGATCTCGACCACGTTCCCGTACGACTTGCTCATCTTCGCGCCGTCGGTGCCGGGCACGTACGGCGCCTCGCCGAGCCGGTACTCCGGCACCTTGAACACGTCGGCGCCGAACTCGCGGTTGAACTTCGCCGCCACGTCGCGGGTCATCTCGACGTGCTGCACCTGGTCGCGCCCCACGGGCACGACGTCGCCGTCCTGCGAGAGGATGTCGGCCGCCATCAGCACCGGGTACGTGAAGAGCCCCGCGTCCGCGGGGATCCCGCGCGCCACCTTGTCCTTGTACGAGACGGCGTTCTCGAGCATCGCCATGGGGGCGACGGTCAGCAGCAGCCACGTCAGCTCGGTCACCTCGGGCACGTCGCTCTGCCGGAACAGGACGCACCGGTCCGGGTCGAGCCCGCACGCGAGGTAGGTCACGGCCGTGTCGAACACGTTCGCGCGCAGGGCCTTCGCGTCGCGCAGCGACGTCAGCGCGTGGTAGTCGGCGATGAAGTAGTAGGCCTCGCCCTGGTCCTGGAGCCGCACGTGCTCGCGGATGGCGCCGTAGTAGTTGCCGAGGTGCAGCCGTCCCGACGGCTGGATCCCGGAGAGGAAGCGGGGCATGGGGGAGACCTCGACCACGCGCACGCCGCGCGCGGGCCCCGGTTCTAACAAGACGCGCCCGCGGCTCGGGCCTTGAAGTCGGGGTCCCCGGGGTCCGGTCGGGTCGGGCGCCCCCGCACGCGAGGCCCGGCGCGCGCCGCGCCCACGCACCGATCCGGTCCGGGCCCGCCGGCCCCGCGCCCCTTCGAGGACGACGGTCCGGGAACGAAGCGGCCCCGCGACCCGTGCGGGCCGCGGGGCCGAGCGGGCCTCGCGTCCCCGGGCGGGGGACGCGGGTCGGCGTGTCGCCTACGACGCGGGCGGGGTCGGCGTCGACGGCGAAGCGGGGGCCGGCGCGGCGGCGGGCGGCGCCAGCTCGGGCGGCGGCGCCGTCGCGTCGAAGCGCAGGTGCCCTTCGTGGACGGTCACGGTCACCGTCGCGCCCTCGGGGAACGCGCCGCGCAGCACCTCCTCCGACAGCGGGTCCTCGAGCAGGCGCTGGATCGCCCGACGGAGCGGGCGCGCGCCGAACTCGGGGTTGAACCCGTTCTCGATGAGGTGCTCCTTGCTCTCGGGGGTGAGCACGAGCGCGATCTTGCGCTGCACGAGGCGCTCGGAGACGCCGCGCACCTCGATGTCGATGATCTTGCGCAGGTCCTCGCGCGTGAGCGTCTGGAAGACGATCACGTCGTCGAGGCGGTTGAGGAACTCGGGCCGGAAGGCCTTCTCGACCTCGCGCATGAGCTCGTCGCGCACGCGCTGGTGGGTGGCCTCGGCCGTGCTCTTCTGGAAGCCGAGCCCCTGCTGGTTCTTGATCACGTCGGCGCCGATGTTCGACGTCATGATCACGATCGTGTTCTTGAAGTCGACCTTGCGGCCGTAGGAGTCGGTGAGGTGGCCCTCCTCCATGATCTGGAGGAGCATGTTGAAGGCGTCGGGGTGCGCCTTCTCGATCTCGTCGAAGAGCACCACGGCGTACGAGCGGCGGCGGACGCGCTCCGTGAGCTGGCCGCCCTCCTCGAACCCGACGTAGCCCGGGGGCGCGCCCACCAGCCGGCTGACGTTGTGCTTCTCCATGTACTCCGACATGTCGATCTGGATCAGCGCGTCCTCGTCGCCGAACATGAAGCGCGCGAGGGCCTTCGCGAGGTGCGTCTTGCCGACGCCCGTGGGGCCCAGGAAGATGAACGAGCCCATGGGCCGGCGCGGGTCCTTGAGGCCGGCGCGGCTGCGGCGGATGGCGCGGGAGATGGCGCGGACCGCCTCCTCCTGGCCGACGACCGCCTTGTGGAGCTCGGCCTCCATGCCGAGCAGGCGCTCGGACTCGCTCTTCTCGAGGCGGGTGAGCGGGACGCCCGTCATCTTGCTGACGGTCTCGCGGATCACGTCGTCGTCGACGACGCCGTCCGTCTTCTTGGTCGTCTCGCGCCACTCGCGGAGCATCGTCTCCTTCTTGCGGCGGAGCTTTTGCGCCTGGTCGCGCAGCTGGGCCGCGCGCTCGAAGTCCTGCGCGCCGACGGCCTCCTCCTTCTCGACGTCGAGCTTGGCCACCTCGGCCTCGAGCGACTTGAGGTCCGGCGGCTGCGTCATCGACTTCAGGCGCACGCGGGCGCCGGCCTCGTCGACGACGTCGAGGGCCTTGTCCGGCAGGAAGCGGCCGGTGATGTAGCGGGTCGAGAGCTCGACGGACGAGCGGAGCGCCTCGTTCGTGTAGCGGACGCGGTGGTGCGCCTCGTACTTGTCGCGCAGGCCGAGGAGGATCTCGTAGGCCTCCTCCTTCGTCGGCGGGTCCACCATCACCGTCTGGAAGCGGCGCTCGAGCGCGCCGTCCTTCTCGATGTACTTGCGGTACTCGTCGAGCGTCGTGGCGCCGATGCACTGCACCTCGCCGCGCGACAGCGCCGGCTTCAGCACGTTGCTCGCGTCGATGGCGCCCTCGGCGCCGCCGGCCCCGACCAGCGTGTGCAGCTCGTCGATGAACAGGATGACGTTCTTGCTGCGGCGCACCTCGGTCATGACCGCCTTGATGCGCTCCTCGAACTGGCCGCGGTACTTCGTGCCCGCGACCATCATGGCGAGGTCGAGCACGACGATGCGGCGGTTGCGCAGCAGCTCGGGCACGTCGCCCGCGATCACCTTCTGCGCGAGGCCCTCGACGATGGCCGTCTTGCCGACGCCGGCCTCGCCGAGCAGCACGGGGTTGTTCTTCGTGCGGCGCGACAGGATCTGGATGACGCGCTCGATCTCGTCGGCGCGGCCGATCACGGGGTCGAGCTTGTTCTCGCGCGCGAGCTCCGTGAGGTCGCGGCCGAACGCGTCGAGGGCCGGGGTCTTGCTCTTGGGCCCGGCCTGGCCGCCCGCGCGGCCCGTGGCGCCGCCGCCGCCGGCCGCCGGCGGCTCG
>JAEUHO010000547.1 GCA_016795345.1 Planctomycetia bacterium
CGCCGATGCTGCTCGCGCTCGCCGGCGCGCAGGTGCTCCGGCTCGCGCCGGGACGCCCCCCCGCCGTCGAGGAGGGCCTCGTCGCCGACGTCCCGTGGGCCGACGCGCGCAAGGCGGTGCTCGCGGAGTTCGTGCGCGGGCGGGCGCTCGTGCTACCGACCGCGACGGGCCTCCGCTTCGTCCCGGACGCGGTCGCGGCGCGCGGGACCGGCTTCGACCTCCCGCTGCCGCGCGCGGTCACGTTCGACCCGCCCGGGCCGTTCGTCGAGGACGGGGCCGAGGTGGAGGCGTCGTGGGCGTGGCCCGAGGTCGTCGCCCCGGGGCCGGCCGCGCCGGGCGGCGCGCTGGTCGCGTTCACCGCCGACGCGCTGCACGGCGTCGTCCTCCGCGACGGCGCGCCGGCGACGTTCACGCGCGCGACCGCGGGCCTGCCGACGTCGGGGAGCCTCAAGGACGTCCTCGTGGACCTGACCGGCGACGGCGTGCCGGACCTCGTCCGCGAGGCCACGACCAACGAGACGGGCACGTACGCGTTCGTGCCCGTGCCCGCGCTCGCGGCCGGCGACGGGCCGCTCGTCCCGCGGACCGTGCTCCGCCTCGAGGGGTTCCAGATCCCCTCCGACTACGTGGACCTCGACGGCGACGGCCTCAAGGACTTCGTGGTCACGACCATCGAGATCGACCGCAACAACGTGATCCGGGCGGTCGCGCAGGGGCGCGTGACGGCGCGCACGCGCGCGTTCCTCAACCGCTCCGGCGCGGACCCCGCGACGGTCTTCGCGTCGAAGCCCGACGCCGAGGTCGCGAGCGACATCCGCGTGCGGATCCTCTTCACGTTCAGCGGCGCCATCGACGTGCAGCGGTCCTACACGATCCTCGCCACCGCCGACGTCGACGGCGACGGCCGCAAGGACCTCGTGATCCGCACGCCGGAGGGCCCGCTCTCGGTCCGGCGCGGGACCGCGGCCGGGGTCTGGGACGGCGAGGCCCGGTCGGTCGCGATCCCGCCGGTCGGGGACAGCCCGGACGTCGAGGGGTACGTGACCGAGGCGACGGGCGACCGGAAGGACGACCTCGTGCTGCTCTACCGCGCCGGCGCCGGCGGGGCGGACCGGGTGTACCTCGTCCCGTCGCGGTGAGCCGGGCCCCGCGGAAGGGCGCGCCGCGGCGCGTCGTCGAAGAGCCTGTCCCGAGCGTGCCCGCCGCGAGCCCGGCGAGACCGACGCGAGGCGAGCAAGCGCAGCCGGGGGAGCCCGGAGGCGGGTTCCTGGCCCGTTGACGGGCTTCCCGGCGAGCAGGCCCGCCGCAGCGAGAGGATCGCCGGGCGCAGCAGGGAGGCTTTGGGGAAGGGCTCCAAGGGAGCCGGTAGACTCGGAGCCGCCCATGACCGCCCGCCGCCCCTCCCGCAAGCGCGGCTTCGCGCTGCTGCTCGTCCTGCTCCTCGTCTCCATCGCGATGGTGGTGGTCACGCAGCTCGCCTTCCAGGCCGACTACGAGCTGCTCGCCGCCCACAACGTGTCCGACATGATGCAGATCGAGTACGCCATCGACGGGCAGCTCGAGGTGGTGCTCGGCCAGCTCCGCTACGACAAGCGGCAGAACGACGCGACCGACACCGAGTACGACGAGTGGAACTCGGAGCGGATGCGCTCGCGGCGCGACGGCGACGTCGGCCTCGAGACGCGGGTGATCGACGAGCAGGGCAAGTTCTGGGTGGGCAGCCTCGTCACCGGCACCGACGCGCGGAAGGCGCGCGCGAAGGAGGTGCTCGTCCGCATCCTCGACCTGTTCCGCGACGGCATCTCCGAGGACAAGACGCGGGGCGGCGACCTCGACATCGCGGACGCCGAGGAGATCGCCGGCCGCATCGTGCGGTACATGACGCGCGAGGGCGCCAGCGGCCAGGTCCCCAAGCCGAGCACCACGGGCGCCGCGGGCGCCAACGACGTGCCCATGCTGCTCGACGAGCTGCTGTTCGTGGACACGAAGGACAGCCGCCTCTTCCAGACGCTCCTGTACGACCAGCAGGTGAAGGAGGTCACGGCGGCGGGCCTGCACCGCTACCTCACCGTGTACGGGCCCGGCAAGGTGAACCTGAACACCGCGCCGCTCGTGGTGCTGAAGGCGCACTTCTCGAACGTGTCGGACCGCGACTACGCGCAGAAGATCATCGACCGCCGGCGGCAGTCGCCGGAGTCGTCGTCGACGGGGTCGTCCGCGATGTCCGGCTCGCCCAGCACGACGACCGGCGGCTCCAGCGGCGGCAACCCGTTCTCCGCGGTGACGGAGCTCACCGACGGCAGCATCGACGGGCTCAACCCCGAGGTCCTGCAGCGCAACGGCATCGACCCCGCCCTCGACTTCGACGTGAAGAGCGACTGGTTCACGGTGCGCATCGAGGGCGCCACCGAGCGGACGCAGCGCACCGAGCTCTACGCGCTCGAGCGCGTCGAGACCAAGGGGTTCCGCTTCCTGCTCCACCAGGAGCGGACCGATCGCATGCTCGAGCTCGACGAGGACGCGGTCCCGACGGCGACGGAGTAGGCCACCCGCCGCGGCCCGCGCGCCTGCGGGGCCCGTTCAGCGCGGGGTCCGGCCGGCCGCGGCGACGCGGCGCAGCAGCGCCTCGCGCCCCTCGTGGACGTCGGTCTCGACGTCGAGCGCCCAGAGCCTCGGCGCCCCGGAGCCGGCGCCCGCGGGGCCGAGCGCCCGCACCTTCACGAGGTCCTTGCGCGTGACGACCACGAGGGCCGCGCCGGCCCGCGCGGCGTCGCCCGACACGGCGACGAGCGCGGCGCGGGTGGGCCGGTGGTGGTCGGGCGCGCGGCGGCGGACGACGACGCGCGCGCCCGCGGCCTCGAGGGTGTGCTCGAACGCGGCGGGGTTGCCGATGCCGCTCCACGCCGCGACCGGCACGCCCGAGAGCGCCGTGAGCGGGTGCCGCGCGCCGTCCGCGTCGACGAGCCCCGTCGCGCGCGTGCGCGCGAGCGCGACGTCGGCCCGCGGCGCGAGCGCGGCGACGCGCGCGCGCAGCGACGCGAGCGCGTCCGGGGTCACCGCGTCGGCGCGCGTGACGACGACCACGTCCGCGCGGCCGAGCGCGCGCGGCGACTCGCGCAGCAAGCCCCGGGGCAGGAACCGGCCCCCGCCGAACGGCGCGGTCGCGTCCACCAGCACGACGTCCACGTCGCGCGCGAGCGCGCGGTGCTGGAACCCGTCGTCGAGGACGACGAGGTCCACGTCGGGGTGGTCCGCGAGCAGCTTCCCCGCCCCGCGCACGCGGACGGGGTCCTCGACCTGCGGCACGTCGCGCCCCACGAGCTCCGCGAGGAGCGTGCCCTCGTCGGACAACGGGGACCCTGCGGGGCGCGGGCCGTACCCGCGGGCGAGGATGCCGGGCCGTCGGCCGACGGCGCGCGTGGCGGCGACGAGCCACGCGACGAACGGCGTCTTGCCCGTGCCGCCCGCCGTCAGGTTGCCGACGGCGACGACGGGGCGCCCGCAGCGGTGCGCCGCGAGCCACCCGCGGTCGTAGAGCCAGGCGCGCGTGTGCGCGGCGGCCGCGAAGGGGACCGACAACGCCGAGAGGCCCATCCGTGCGACGGCCCCGAGGAGGCCGCCGCCGCCGGACTGGATCGTGCGCAGGTCCACGTCGGAGATCCTATGCCACCGACGGCCCGGTTCGGGACTCCCACCCGCGCGCTCGGGACGCGAGGCCCGCCGGCCCCCACCCGCCGTCGGGCGCCGCGTTCCGCCCGGGCCCCCGCGCCCCCTGCCGGGACGCCTCGCCCCCGCCGGGACGCCTCGCCCCCGCCGGGCCCGCGGGCGCCGCGAGTGCGCGGGTGCCGCGAATCGCAGGGAAGCGCGTCGCCTCACGAACGTCCGTTCGTGGATGCCGGGACCGCGATCTGCGGCCCGTGCCCTTCGACGCCGCGACCGCGAAGCAACGGGCGCGTCGCCTCACGAACGTCCGTTCGTGGACGTCGGGACGGCGATCTGCAGCCCGTGCCCTTCGACGCCGCGACCGCGCAGCAAGGGGCGCGTCGCCCCACGAGCGTCCATTCGTGGACGCCGGGACCGCGATCTGCGGCCCGTGCCCTTCGACGCCGCGACCGCGAAGCAAGGGGGGCTTCGCCGGAGGCGATCTGCCTCCGATCTTCGCGCGCGTCGCCTCCCGCCGGGCCCGCGGGCGCCGCAGATCTCGCGTGGAGATTCGGGGTACGTACGAAAGGACGCGGGTCGACTGGCGTCGACCCCCGTCCGGAGGCGTCCCGCCGAACAGCCCGGGGAAGCAAACAGCGCGGGTTCTTCAGCCGGATACCGGCCGCCGGCTGGTAGATCGGAA
>JAEUHO010000522.1 GCA_016795345.1 Planctomycetia bacterium
CCCGGCACGACCGCCACAAGCCCTGACGACGGCGACCCGGGCCCCGGCCGCGGGGACCGTCCCCGCCCTCTGTCATCCTCGGCGCGCCCGTGAGCCGCATCACGCAACTCCGCACCCGGGACGGCCGCGTCGTCCCGTTCGACCTCCGGCGCGTCGCCGACGCGATCTACCGCGCGTCCCGCTCCGCCGGCGCCGACGACCGCTTCCTCGCCGAGGAGCTGGCGGGCGTGGTCGTGCTGTACCTCGAGCGCGGCGCGGGCGGCCGGATCCCCGCGGTGGCCGACGTCGCGGCGACGGTCGAGCGCGTGCTCGTGGACACGGGGCACGCCGCGGCCGCGCGGGCGTACGCGGCGCAGCGCGAGCGGCGGCGGGCGGCGCGCGAGGGCGTCGTCGTCGAGGTGGACGGCGACGACGGCGAGCCGGCGCTGCCGCTCGTCGGCGGCGAGTCCGGCGGGCCCGTGCGCGCGTGGAGCCGCGAGCGCATCGCGGCGGCCCTCGTCGACGAGGCGGGCGTGGACCCCGCGACGGCCCTCGACGTCGCGCGGGCGGTCGAGGAGCGCGTGCTCGTGCGCGGCGTGCCGCGGATCGGCTCGTCGCTCGTGCGCGCGCTCGTGGACGCGGAGCTGTTCGACCGCGGGCACGTGGCGCTGCGCGACCGCCAGCGCGTGGTGGGCCTGCCGAAGAGCGACCTCGGTCGCCGGCTCGCGGAGGGCGCGTCGGACCGGCGCGCGGCCGACCCGGCGGCGCTCGCGGAGTCGGTGGGCGAGGTCGTGTTGCGGCAGCACGTGCTCGAGGAGGAGATCCCGGCGGAGGCGGCGGAGGCCCACCGGCTCGGCGACCTCCACCTCGCCGACCTCGGCACGCCGCTGTCGGCGCGCCACGTGACGTTGTCCATCGAGGCCCTGCTCGCGCGGCACCTGCGGAGCGAGGGCGTGCCCCGGGCCATGGGCCCGCGGCGGTTCGGGGCGGCGCTCGGCGAGGCGGCGCTCCAGCACGGCGCGGCGGCGTCGCGCACGTTCACGCTCGAGGACGTCAACGTCTTCCTGGCGCCGTTCGTGGACCGCCTCGAGGAGGACGCGCTGCAGCTCGAGGCCCGCGAGCTCCTGCTGTCGCCCGCGTTCCTCGCGTTCCCGCGGCGCGGCGGCCTGCTGCGCCTCGAGCTGGTCCTCACGGCCGAGGTGCCGCACCGGCTCGCGGCACGCGAGGCCCTGCCGCCCGCGCCGCCCGGCCGCACGCTCGCGGACTACGACGACGCGGCCCTGCGCGTGGGCAAGGCGCTGCTGCTCGCGGCGGCGGAGCTGCGCCGCGAGGGGGCCGGGGCCCGCCTGCCGGACCTGACCGTCGTCGTGCCGCGGGGCGGGCCGCGCGACCCGGCGACGCGGTCGTTCCTGCAGGTCGCGCTCGGCCTCGCGGCAGAGATCGGCGAGCCCGTCTTCGTCTTCGACGCGGCCGGCACGCCGTCGCGGGGCGGCCGCGCCCAGCGGGCGTCGAGCGCCGACGTGCCGGACCCGCTCCGGCACGAGCGCGGCGACGTGACGGTGGCGTCCCTCGGGTCGGTGAACCTCGTGGCCGCGGCGCTGCGGGCGGGGCCCGAGCGGGTGGACGCCTTCCTCGAGGACGTGGACCGCCTCGCCGTGCTCGCGGTGGCGTCCGCCGCGGCCCGCCGGGGGCTCCTCGTCCGCGGGGGCGCGTCGCCCGACGGCTCCTTGTGGGGCGTCCGCCGGGGGGTGGAGCCGCTCCTCGACCCCGACGGCGCGTTGCACGTCGTCGAGCCCGTCGGCCTCGACCGCGCGCTCGAGGTGCTCGCGGCCGGCGACGCGGAGGCGCGCGCCGACCTCGCCGCCCGGATCGCGCACCGGCTCAAGGTGCGCGTCGCCGACGAGGCGCGGCGGCACGACCTTCCCGTCGTCGTGGCCGAGATCGGCGACCCGGAGGCCGCGCGGCGGTTCGCCACCACCGACGTCGAGCGCTTCGAGACCGTGCGGGCCACGTTCGCCGACGACGACGACCCGACCTACCGCCGCACCGTCGAGCTGGGGGAGGGCCGGTTCGTCGAGGCGTCGGGGCTCGTGAGCCCGCGCGGCGGCGGGCCGCGGCGGCGGGTGCGGCTGCGGCTCGAGGGCGACCGCCGGCCGTCCCTCGACGCGCTCTACGCGGG
>JAEUHO010000544.1 GCA_016795345.1 Planctomycetia bacterium
ACGGCGGTGCCCGGACGCAGGGCCGACGACGCGAGGCCCGCGGCGGTCGCGAGGGCGAGCGCGATCGGCGCCGCGCGCAGCAGGGCCGCGAGCGGGGCGAGGACGGCCGAGAGGTTCCGGCGGGAGAGGCGCAGCGCGGTCATCGGACGCTCCGTCGAGCCGAGGGAGGACGCGAGACGTGGGATCCCCGACCGTGGACCGTCGCCGTGGAGGTTCCGACGGGCCGTGCACGTCACGGGAGGCCCGAGCGGGCCGTTACTCGACGGGATCGGCCGCGGCGGGGCCATCCTTCAGGACGTTACACAGATTCGCGCCGGGCGGAGGCGGGGCCGAGCGGGCAGGGGCGGGTGACGCCGGGACGAAGGCCACCGGGCCTCGCGGTCCCCCGGGTCGCGGATCGTCCGAACGGACCCGTCGAGCGGGACTAGACTTGATCGGAAGGAAGTGTGCCCTGTGCGAGACGCCGACCGCCCGCCGCCCGTCGAATCGGGACCCGTGCGGTACGAGCCGCCGACGCTGACCGACCTCGGGACCCTGCTCGATCTCTGCGCCGACGGGTCGTTCATCGACCCGACGTGACGGGCGGCGGCCCGCGGCGGCGGCGGGCGAGATCGACGGCGAGCGGGACGTAGCCGGCGACGACGACGGCCGCGGTCGCGAGGGCGGTCGTCGTGCGCGTGGCGCCGAACGGGGGCGAGGCGCCGAGCGCGAGGAGCGCGAGGGCCGCGCCCGCGGCGAGCCCGTGCGGCGCGATGATCAGCGAGACGTTCGCGTGCGACGGGTCCAGCGATCGGGCGCGGCGCGCGAGCCAGGGGAAGAGCGCCGTCCAGGCCGACGCCGCGACGACGGCGACGAGGGCGGCCGCGAGGGCGAGGTCGAGCCGCGGGGTCAACGCAGGACGACCGTCGTGGTGACGTCGGTGGCGCCGACGTCGAGGGGTTGGGTGTGGGCGCCGCCGGGGAGGCCGACGACGTGCAGGTCGACGCCGTCGAGGACGACGAGCGTGTGGCGGCCGGGCGGGACGTGGTCGAGGCGGCCGTGGCGGGCGGTGCGGATCCAGGTGCCGTCCGCGAGCGCCGCGTCGCCGCTCGCGAGGCCGACGAACACGCGGCGGACGTCGAGGCCGTCGGCGACGACGCGCACGCGGACGGTCACGCCGCCGACGGTCGGCGCGGGGGGCGGCGCGAGGCGCAGCCCCCGGGGCGCGCCGTCGTGGCGGAGGATCATCGCGGAGTCGAGGCCCGAGAAGTGCAGCACGTAGGCGCCGGGGCGAATCGGCGCGCTGTTGTCCCACTCCCGGGTCCACGACAGCGGAGTGTGGTCCGGGCACGGGGCGTCGTCCCAGCGGTCGAGGACGGGCCGGCGGTCGCGGACTGCGGGATCGAGGGTGTCGAGCGTCGGGGCGGCGGTGCCCGGCGGCGGGGCGGGGAGCGTGAGGTCGGTGATCGTGCCGGCGCGGACCTCGGCCTCCGCGGCGACCACGACGGCGTCGCGGCTGCGCAGCAGCACTTGCCATCGGCCCGGCGGGACGCCGCGCCACCGCACGACGGTCCCGCCCTCGGGCGCTGCGTCGGCGCGTTCGTCGATGCGGTCGAGCGAGGTCGGGAGCGGGGCCCAGGCGTAGGGCGGCATCGGTCGGCGGAGCACAAACGTGCCCCCGGAGATCGTCGCGGGCACGCGGACGCGCAGCGCACCGGCGACGGGGGCGACGATGCGGAGCGTGGGGCCCGCGTCGGCGTCGGTCACCGACTCGGCGGGGGAGACGACGTCGGTGGGATCTCGGTCGGGGGCGGTGGGGGCCTGCGTGGCGGCGAAGTCGCCGCCCGAGACGAGGCGCGCGCGCCACGTGCCGGCCGACGGTCGTGGGAACGATTGCTTCCCCTCGCCGTTCAGCGAGAGGGTGGTGACGTCGGTGAACCGACCTTCGTCGTCACCCTGCTGCAGCGCGACGACGCCGTCGCGGACGGGCGTGCCGTCGGTCGTGACCGCGGTCACGGTGATCCGGGGCGCGTCCGCGCGCGGGGCGCCCGGGGGCGCGTCGGCGGCGGTCGCGGCTCGCAACGCGAGGCCCGCTGCGAGGCACGCGAGGCCCGCTGCGCCGCAGACGGCGACGAGGCGGGGAAGCGCGCGAAGGCGGGGTCCCACGGCGTCTTCCTCCCGGCGGCCACGGTGGCCGCGACTCAGGATACCGGATCGGGGCAGGGCGTGGGGCGGGGGGGGCCGGGCTGAACCTTCCGTCGACGGTCACTTCTCCGGGGTCGCGCGCGGCGGTTGCGGGCTCGCCGGCTCGAACGGCGGCGCCGCGGGCAACTCGCCGGGGATCGCGCGCTCGTCGATCAAGGTCACCTCCATCGTCGGCCGCAGGTTC
>JAEUHO010000579.1 GCA_016795345.1 Planctomycetia bacterium
GGCGATCGGCGTCGTCGCGCTCGCGCTCGCGACGCGGCCGTGGTCGGTCGTCGGGGGCGACGACGGCGTCGGGACCCCGACGGCGGGCGCGCCCGGCGACCGCGAGGCCGCACCGTCCGCGACGGCCGCGGCGCGCGCCGACGTCCTCGCGGGCGCGCGGGCCTCGCGTCCCGAGGACGGGGGGCCGCTTCCCGCGCCGGTCGCGTTCGACGCGGTGGACCGCGAGCGGGACCTCCACGGCGTGGTCGTCGACGCCGACGGCCGCGCCGTCGCGGGCGCGACGTTGACGGCGGTGTCGTACCCCGCGGCCGGCGTGGACGTCGCGGGCCTCGATCGCGGCGACCCGGGCCGGCCGGGGCCGTCCACGCGCAGCGCGTCGGACGGCACGTTCGCGCTGCGGCTGCGGCCCGGGGTCGAGGTCGGGTTGCGCGTGACGGCGCGGGGGTTCGCGCCCGTCGAGGTCTCGAACTGCCTCGCGGGCGCGCGCGTGCGCGTGACCCTGCATGCGGGCGTCGCGCTGCGCGTGACCGCGAAGGACCCCGAGGGACGGCCGGTCGAAGGCGTCGCGATCCGCGTGTTCGAGCAGCACCCGAGCCCGCTCCGCATCGACGCGCGCGCGACGACCGACGCGGCAGGCGTCGCGCGGATCGGCGACCTGCCGCCGTCCACGAAGGTGTGGGCCGAGGCGACCCATCCGACGCGCGACACGGATCCCTGGACGGCCGTGCTGCTGCCGGCGAGCGGGGAGGTCGCGCGCGACCTCGTCTCGCGTCCCGGTCGGACGCGCCGCGGCCGGGTGGTGGACGCCGGGACGGGTGCCGGTATCGGCGGCGCACGCGTGGGCGAGACGGAGTGGATGCTTCGCTCGGTGATGACGGACGCGGACGGCGGGTTCGTGTTCGCGGGATGGGAGGAGTGGGGCAACTCGCCGGTGTGCGTCGAGGCGGAAGGGTACGCCCGTGCGGTGCAAGGTCTCCTCGAGTTCGACGACGTGACGGTCGCACTCGCGCGAGGCGGCGCGATCGTCGGGCGCGTCACCGACGGCGAGCGCCGTCCGGTGCGCGACGCGGAGGTCTTCGCCATCGCCGAGCGAACGTCCCCCATCGAGTCGCCGCGCGGGCGAGAGGGCCTGCGGACGCGTACGGGAGGCGACGGACGCTTCGTGCTGGGGACGCTGTCCCACGACCGGCCGCACACGCTCGTCGTGATGGCGCCCGGGTTCGGCCGCACGCTGCTCGACGTCCCGCCGCGCGCCGACGGTCCCGGGCGGCTCGACGTCGGGGACGTCGTCCTGCCGGCCGGGCGACGGGTCGCCGGTCGCGTGCGCACCGTGGACGGTGGGCGGGTCGCGGGGGCCACGGTCACCCTCGTCGGTGCCAACGACGACCGCGGGCGGCTGCGGCACGCGGACGCGCCCGCAGCCGACGGCGTGGAGGACGACTTCGGCAGGTCGGCCGAGGCGCACACCGACGACCTCGGGCGCTTCGGCTTCGCGGACCTCGCGCCGGGCGCCTACGTCGTGCGCGTGGAGCCGCCGGGCATGTCGCCTGTGGTCCGGGACGTCACGGTCCCCCCGACGGGCGACGTCCTCGACGTCGAGTTGATCGTCGGGTCGGGCCGGCCGTTCCGCGTGACCGTCGAGGACGACGCGGGCGTGCCGGTGCCGTGGGCGTGGGTCCATGTCCTCGACTCCGAGGGCCAGGGGCGCGGACTCCCGGTCGACGCACGAGGCGTCGCGACGGGGAGGCTCCCCGAGGGCGAGCTGTCGATCTCCGTGGGGGCGTACGAGGCGCTCGCCACCGACGAGCGCCAGTTCGTGCCGGATCGGGTCGTGCGCGAGGTCGAGGCGGGGAGCGGCGAGATGAAGGTCGTCCTCGACCGCGCGAAGCCGGTGTCGGGCCGCGTGGTCGGGCCGGACGGGGCGCCGCTCGCCCACGCGCGGGTCGAGGTGTTCGCGGGACCCTCCGCGCCCCCGATCGGCGGCGCGGCGACGGGGCAAGACGGCGCGTTCGAGGTGCTGGTGCCGGTCCGGACGCCGGTCGACCTGTGGGTGACCTGGCGGCCCGAGCCCCTCGTGGACTGGCGGGCGGCGCCCGAACGCGTCGCCCGCCTCCGCGGCGTGGTCGCCGGCGCGCGCGACGTGCTCCTGCGCGCGACGGCACCGACCTTCGACCGGGCGCAGACCGTCCTCGTCGTGGACGAGACCGGTCGACCGGTACACGGCGCGCGCGTCGGACTCGAGCGCCCGGACCTCCGGGACGTGCCGCCGTCGTCCACCGATGCCGACGGACACGTGACGCTCACCGGCCTCCCCGACCTTCCCGTCGTCTGTTACGTCGGCCCCCCCGCGGCCCGCGCGGACCTGCTCGCCACGCGCACCGAGGCGGCCTTCCCGGACGGCGGGCAGATCACGGTCCGGCTCGCCCGGGGACGGCTCATCGCGGGGCGCGTCGTGTCCCCGCAAGGCACGTCCCTCGGTCACCTGCGCGTCCGCTTCACGCCGCGCCTCGGCGACGACGACAGGGGGGGCTCGGTCTCCTACTGGATCCGCGTGGACGCATCGACCGGTCGGTTCGCGATGGCCCTCGACCCCAAGGACTGGGCGAGCCAGACCGTGTACGCCGTCGCGGCCGCGGGCCCCCACGAGGCACCCACCCACCGCTCGCCCCACGTCGAGGTCGGCCCCGAGGGCACCGAGGTCGTCCTGGTCCTCGAACCGGTCCCGCCGGCCGGCCGGTGACGGCCCGAGACGTCGGGCGACGCGGCCGTTCCGACCGCGTGCACCGCTCCCCGGCCCGGATCTCCGCCGACGGCGGCGGGCGACCGCGTACGCTCGCGCCATGGACCCCCACCACCTCCGCGACGAGGCCGACCTCGCCGCCCGCGTCGCCGCCGGACCGTTCCTGCTGTTCAAGCAGTCGTTCCGCTGCCCCGTCTCGATGCGCGCGTTCGATGCGTACCGCGCCTTCGCGGCCGCGCACCCCGAGATCGCGACCGGCTGGCTCGACGTCGTGGAGCAGCGCGCGTTCTCGCAGGCGGTCGCGGCGAGCACCGGCGTGAGCCACGAGTCGCCGCAGGCGCTCTGGTTCCGCGACGGCCACGTGGCCTGGCACGCCTCCCACGGGCGCATCACCGCCGCCGCGCTCGCCGCCGCGACCGCCGCCCGCTGACGTCCCACCCTCACTCGTTCCCCCGGGACCGCGAGACCCGGTCGCCGAACCGGCGGACCCGCGCCGCGCGGCCGTCGGACGCCCGACGTCGTCGCGGGCCCGGTCAGCCGCCGCGCAGCAAGGGGCCCACGGCAGCCATGAAGAGCACGACGAGCCAAGCGGGGCACCGCCACGTCTGCAACAGGCCGAACGCCATGAGGACCGCGGCGACGTCGGTCGGCGCGTGCACCGACTCGGTGACGACCGGCCGGTAGAGCGCCGCGAGCAACACGCCCACGACCGCGGCGTTCGCGCCCGCAAGCGCGGCCTGCACCCCGCGCCGCGCGCGGAGCCCGTGCCAGAAGGGCAGCGCCCCGCCGACCAGCAACCACGCCGGCAGGAAGATCGCGACGAGGCAGCCGACGCCTCCGAGCCACCGGTCGGGACCGTCGCCCATCGCGGCGCCGAGATACCCCGCGAAGGCGAACAACGGACCCGGCAGCGCCTGCGCCGCCCCGTACCCGGCGAGGAACTGCTCGTCCGCCACCCAGCCCGCCGGAACCACCTCCGCGCGGAGCATCGGCAGGACGACGTGCCCGCCGCCGAAGACGAGCGCGCCCGACCGATAGAACGCGTCGGCCACGGCGACGGGACGGCTGCGGGTCGAGGCGGCGAGCGCCGGGAGCGCGAGGAACAGCGCCACGAACGCGACGAGCGCCGCGCCGGCCACGAGGTGGTGGCCGTGCGGCGCGGGCACGGGCGGCGGTGCGACCTGCGGCACGGCCTCGCGGTACCGCCACGCGCCCAGGACCGCGCCCGCCACGATCACGGCCACCTGGACGAGGGAGCTGGGCACGGCGAGCAGGAGCGCCGCCGCCGCGAGCGCGACCGATACGCGGGCGCGGTCGGGGCACAGGTTCCGGCCCATGCCCCAGACGGCCTGGGCGACCACGGCGACTGCACCCAGCTTGAGCCCGTGGATCCAGCCGGCGCTCGCGAGGTCGCCGACCGCCGCGATGCCGTACGCGAACGCGATCATCAGCACCGCCGACGGCAGGAGGAACGCGATCGAGGCGAGGACGGCGCCGACGAACCCGGCGCGGTGCATGCCGAGCGCGAACGCCACCTGGCTGCTCGCCGGCCCCGGGAGGAACTGGCAGAGCGCGACAAGGTCGCCGAAGCGCGCGTCGTCGATCCACCGGCGGCGCTCGACGAACTCCGCGCGGAAGAACCCGAGGTGCGCGATCGGTCCGCCGAACGACAGGCACCCGAGCCGCAGGAAGACCGTGGCGACCTCCCACGCCGCGCGCGGCCCGGCGGGCGGGGTCGTCGTCGGGGCGGCGGGCGCGTCATCTCGGTCCGTCGAGTGCACCGTCCCGGCTCCGCGGGGTCTGCTCGCGCAGCCTACCCGCCGCGCGGGGTCCCGCCCCACGGCGCCCCGAACCGCCGCCCCGCTCGGACTCCCGGGACCGCGAGGCCCGCTCGCCCGCGAGGCACCGCCGTCAGGGCAGCGCGCGCTCGCGGGTGGTGCCGTGGGCGTCCTTCCAGCGGAGGAGCGCGCGCTCGCCGGGGACGGGCACGAAGGAGGTCGTCTCGGAGAGCTCGTCGAGCACGTCGCTCCAGGACATCTCCGCCGCGGAGGTCTGCGTCACCAGCGGCCAGCGGACCCCGTCGGGCGACTCCACCGACACGTCGCGGAACGTCGCCCCCGCGCCGTCCACGCGGATCGAGACGGGCACGCCGGCCGAGAGCGGCACCGACAGCTCGCGGACGCCCGACGCCACGACCTCGACCCCGAGCGCCGATCCGACCTCGCCCCGCGCCGCGTCGAACACGAAGATGTCGTAGCGGCCCGGCCGCGCGCGCGGCAGCGTCCAGACGCGCGCCTCGGCGTCCCACGTCGCGTCGCCCGCGAGGTCGAGCTCGCCCCACGCGCCGCGCGGGTCGCCGGCGGGACGCGCGAGCAGGGCCGGCGCCTTCGTCGCGGGCGGACGCTCGGTCCACCACGTCGGGCCCGGCGCCCCCGCGACGGGGAGGTGGAGCCTCAACGACGCGACGGCGGGCGCCGGGCCCGCGCGCAACGCGACGTCGTGCGTCGCCGCGTCGCCGAACTCGCGCAGCTCGACGCGCACGGACGCGCTCGAAAGGTAGCCGTCGGCCTCGACGACGATCGTGTAGACGCCGGGCCGGAGGTTCGGGAACAGCTCGAAGACGCCCGTTGCCTCGGGGTTCGTCGTGGAGCCTCCCGTCGGCCCGCCGTCGGGGCCCGTCGTCGTCACGCGGAACGGTACCGCCAGCGGTCGCCGCGTGGCGGCGTCGGTCACCCGTATCGCGAGCTTGCACGCCGGCATGATCCGGAACCGCGCCTCGCCCTCCGCCGCGGGGAGGTCTACGTACGCGGGGTCCGCGACCACGTTCCAGTCGGAGCGCACCATCGCGACGCGCACCGGGCCCGGCAGGCCCGCGAACAGCGACCCGCGCCCGTCCTCGCCCACCTCGAGGATCCCCTGCAACAACGGCTCGAACAACGACGCCGGCGGCCCATCGCGCGCGCCGCCGACCTGCGGCGTCGCGGTCACCTCGACGGCGGCGAACGGTACGGGCGTGCGGCCGTCGGCGCGCGTGACCGTCACCGCGATCGCCACCGCGGGCTCGAGTCGCACCTCGCGGTCGGCCTCGACGTCCACGCCGTCGCCGTCGATCACCACGATGCGAGACGCCGAATCCCGCACCGCGAGCCAGGCGCCCTTCGGCGAGAGGCTCGACCACGGCACCCGCGCCTCCTCGGCCTCCGGCATCACGATCGGCCCCGGGACCGCGTCGGCCCCCTTCGCACACCGCACGACGAGCGCGCGCGAACGCGGCGCGCCGTCCGGCCCCACGACGACGAGGGCCGGCGGGCGGGCGCCCGGTCGCGCCCCCCCGACGCCGGGCGCCCCCTTCGCCGTGTCGCCGGCGGACGGGCCCGCGGGGGCGGCGGGCGCGCGCCCGCTCGCGGCAAGCGGCGCGGGGGCCACCGGGCCTTGCGTCCCCGGGAGCACGACCGCCTCCGTCGAGGGCGCGTCCGCGTCACGGCGGCTCGCGAACCACGCCGCCGCGACGCCGGCGAGCAGGACGAACGCGATCCCGAGGGTGCGGGCACGACGGCTCACGAGGAGGTCCTCCCACGTCCGAACGTCGGCGCGGGGGGCCGTCCTCGCGCGACGGTCACGTCGGGTTGGCGAGCCAGCCGTCGGGGCCCTCGCTCGCGAGCAGCGACGGGCGGACGTGCCAGGTCGGCGGCTCCGCGGCCGGCGGCCGCAGCAGCTCGCACAGCGCCTTCGCGGCCGCGCGGTTGTGCGGCAGCAGCACGTGGTTGCTGACGGCGACGAGCAGCGGCGCGCGGCCCGAGAGCTCGACGCGCACGAGGTCGCGCACGAGGTGCGGGTCGCGCTCGAGGCGCGTGACCGACGACCACGGGACGCGCAGGCCGTCGAGGTCGTGCATGTCGTCGGCGGTCTGGCGGACGACCGCGAGGCCGTCCTCGCAGGCGCCGAGGAGGACGATGCGCGGCGGGTGGCCGAACACCTGCTCCTCCATCGACGGCACCACGGTGGGGCTCGGGCCGGCGTCGACCGACCACACCTTGAACGCGAACCGGCGCGGGCCCTCGTAGGGCCGCAGGAGCGCGTCCAGACGCGACGGGCTCGGGAACGGCATCACAGCCTCCCTTCTCGCGGGCGGGCGGCGGCCCCACACCGGCGGCCGACGTCGCGTCCGCGATGGGTCCATTGTCCCTCCGCGGAGGGACGGCGTGCAACCCCGGTGGTCCGAGGGTCCCGGTGGGCGCGCCCCCGGGGGCGTGCGGCGGGACGATCCCTGCGCACCCGGCCGCCGTTCGCTACGCTACCGGGGACATGCGGCCCGTCGCCCCCCTCCGCCTCGCAACGCTCCTGCTCGTCGTCGTCGCGACGCTCCCCCGGCGGGCGCGCGCCGAGGACGCCCCCGCGACGGGCGCCCCCCCGGCCGGGGCCCCCGTGGCGGCGCCGCGGGTCACGTTCGACCGGGAGGCCCACGACTTCGGCCCGTCGGCGCAGGAGCAGGAGCTGCGCGCCGACTTCCGCCTCACCAACGCGGGCACCGCGCCCCTCGTCGTGAAGAACGTCCGCGCCGACTGCGGCTGCGCGGGCGGCGCGGTGGACGCGACGGAGCTCGCGCCCGGCGCCACCACGACGATCCGCGTCCTGTTCCGCACGCTCACCATGTCGGGCACGCTGCACAAGCGCATCATGGTCGACACGAACGACCCCGCACGCCCCACGGCCGAGCTGAAGCTCAAGGCCGACGTCTTCCAGGGGATCGTCCTCGCGCCCGCGCGCTTCTTCTTCGGCGACGTCGCCGCCGGGTCCAAGCCGTCCACGTCGATGCGCGTCGTGTACCGCGAGGGGTACGGCACGCCGTTCAAGCTCACGGGCGTGGAGGCGCCGAACCTCGACGTCGCCGTCGAGCCGAAGCCGTGCGACGACGCCGGCTGGCACGGCTACGAGCTCACCGCGACGTTCAAGTCGCCGCCGAAGGTCGGCACGGTCAGCGGCGTCGTCATCGTGCGCACCGACGACCCGAAGTACCCGCGCTTCACGGTGCCCGTGCAGGCGTTCGTGTCGGGGAAGATCTGGCTCGACCGCCGCAGCATCTCGCTCGGCATCGTCCCCGCGGGCCGCGGCCGCGAGACCGCGGTGATCGCGCGCGCGTTCGGCCCGGGCGTCGAGCTCGGCACGGTCACCGCCAAGGCGCGCAAGGGCGTGGTCGAGGCGAAGGTGGTGCCGTCGGGCAAGGAGTGGGTCGTCACGATCCGCCTGCCCGAGAGCGCGGCGCCCGGCCGCATCGAGGACGTGATCGAGATCACGTCGTCGATCCCCGGCGAGCCGCCGGCGGAGGTGCTCGTGGTCGGCAGCGTGACGGAGCCCCCGAAGTGAACGACGACCGACGGACCGGTGTCCCGGGGGACGCGACCCCCGCGGCGGGGGACGCGAGGCCCGGTGGCCGTTCGTCCCCCGCGCGCGCGGCGGGCGGCCCGCGGCGGCTCTCGGAGCGCGTGAAGCGCAAGGGCGGCCGCGGCGCGCTCGCGGTGTTCGTGATCGCGAACCTCGCGCTCGGCGCGGCGGCGGCGTGGTGGTTCACGCGGCCCGAGGAGCAGCGCCAGGCCGCGATCGACAAGCTGGCGCCGGGCGTCGGCGGCCGCGCGACCGCGGCGGGCCTCGCGTTCGGCCTGCTGGTGGTCCTCGCGATCGTCGTGCTGCCCGGCGCGCGGGCCGCGACCGCGGCGCTCGCGCGCGCGCAGCACTGGTGCCGCACGCGGCCCATGGGCCTCCGCATCCTCCTGTTCCCGGTGGAGGCGGTCGTGGGCCTGCTCTGGTTCCTCGCGCAGTGCCTCTTCGCGGTGGACGCCATCGCGATCCTCGTGACGGCGGCGGCGTTCCTCCTCTACGTGATCCGGATCGCGAAGCCGGAGATGTTCACCTTCCTGCCCGGCCCGAGGTAGCGGACGCGCCCCGCTCGCTCCCGGGCGGATCGGGCCCGGGACGTCACCCGTCCCTGAGTCCGGCCTCGAGGAGCGCGCGCTCGAGCAGGTCCGCGACCCCAAGTCGAGGTGCCGCCGTCCGGAGGTACCGGAGATCGAGACGCGTGCCCTGGACCCGCAACACGCCCGCGACGTCTCGTAGCTGCCGCTCGAGGACGTCGGCAGACGCACGGAACCAGCGGAGCTTCTGGAGCACGATGTCCTCCGCGGACACGAACCAGACCTCCTTCGATCCGCCGGCACCGGGAAGCGTCAGCGCGGTCCGTCGATCTGGGCTCCGTCTTAAAGGCACTCCTGCTGCGCCCGCGTGACACCGGGCTGCGGGGAGGCGTGCTCGGCGAAACGGCTCCTCATCGGGTTCAGAACCCGCCTCCGGGCCCTTTCGCCTCCGCTGCCTGCCCTCGCCTCGGCGCACACGGGCTCGCGACGGAGCAGATTTCAGACGGAGCCTCGCCGGGCCCGGCCCAGGGGATCGTCCCCCGCGACGAAGAAGTCGACCTAGCCCGGCCCATGCACGAGGGGACGAGGTGGGGGCCGCGGCTGCGACCCGGGCGTATCGCAGGGCCACCGGCGGGCACGAACGCGTGCGCCACGTCGCGGAGGCTCCTCGGCGTGGTGCAGGAACACGCTGTCGTCGCC
>JAEUHO010000590.1 GCA_016795345.1 Planctomycetia bacterium
ACGGCGTGACCATCGTCGGGCCCGCCACGGGCCACCTCGCCGAGGGCGACACGGGCCCCGGCCGGATGGTCGAGCCGGCCGAGTTGCTCGCGGCGGTCGCGGCCGCGCTCGCCCGCTGACCCGCGCCGGGGCGCCGGCCGCCGGGCCTCGCCGTCCCCCGCACCGTCCGGCCCGCGTCCCGCGCCGGAAGCGCCCGCGCCCGGGGACGTTCGTCGGGGAGCGGGACCGCGTCGGGCCCGCGTAGACTCGCCCCGCGATGCCCGCCCGCCTCCCCCTCCGCGTCGTGCTCCCCGCGTGCGCGCTCGTCGCCGTCGCGGCGACCAGCCTGTTCGCGGCCTGCGGCAAGGGGACGCAAGGCCCGGTCGGCACCGGCGAGACGGCGCGCCGGGCATACGAGGCGATCTACCGCCCGGCCACGGACCGCATCCCGAGCGACCTCGCGACGAACCCGGGGACGCCGTGGGGCGACTTCGTGGGCAGCCGCGCGTGCCAGCCGTGCCACGAGACCGCCTACGCCGGCTGGCGGCGCTCGTTCCACAGCCGCACGCTCTACGACGTGGTGCCCGGCACGGTCTTCGGCGACTTCTCCGGCGAACGCGGCCTGCCCACCGAGGACTTCGCGTTCACGCTGCTCCCCTCGCGCGACGGCGACCGCTTCGCCATGCGCATCGGCGCGCGCGTCGGCTCGGCGCAGAAGCCCGACACCTACGGCGCGGGGCTCCCCCCGAACCCGACGGGCACGTTCCCGGTGCTCTTCGCCTTCGGCAACCGTCGCAACCAGCCCTACGTCACGAAGGCCGCCGACGGCCGGCACTGGGTCCTGCCGTTCATGTGGGACGACGCGACGAAGACGTGGACCTACTGCGGCTGGCGCCCCTACGTCACGAACTGCGCGAACTGCCACGTCACGGGGATCCGCACGACCGAGACGCCGGGCGCCGACGCCGACGCGATCGGCTCGACGATGCCGCGGCGGTGGAACGTGGCGCCGGCCGACGAGGGCTGGGCCGAGGGCGCGGTCGGCTGCGAGACCTGCCACGGCGCGGGCCGGCACCACGTCGAGACCGTGCGCGCCATGGGCAACGACGCCTACCGCGCGTTCCTCGCGGGCGGCGGCGCCCCCACCATCCACGACCCGCGCAAGGACACGCGCGAGCGGCGGATGCAGCAGTGCGACACGTGCCACTCGTTCATGTCCGAGAGCCCGATCACGTGGTCGCCGGGGCCGTCGGGGTACGCCCGCGACCCGCACCAGTGGCGGATCCGGCCCGGCCGCACCGACGCCGTGCTCAAGGACACCGGCCAGTTCTTCGCGGACGGGACCGACATGAGCCCGTGCACGGCGGGCTGGGTGCTCCGCGACAGCAAGATGGGCCAGAAGGGCGTCGAGTGCCGCGACTGCCACGACCCCCACGGCAACGACCACTGGGCCGAGCTGAAGCAGCCGGACAACGCCCTCTGCCTCACGTGCCACGCCCACGACGCCTCGGGGCGGTACGCCACGCCCGAGAAGATCCTCGCCCACACGCGGCACGGGGCCGACAGCCCCGGCTCGTTGTGCGCCGAGTGCCACATGCCGCGCATCAAGCGGTTCTCCGACGGCATCCACGTGATGAGCGCGCACCTCCCCGGGCACGAGTTCTCGGTCCCGACGGGCCGCGAGAGCGAGAACGGCGGCCCGCCCTCGTCGTGCAACGTCTGCCACACCGACCGCGACGCCGCCTGGACGCAGCGGGTCCTCGAGGCGTGGCGCGACGGCACCCCGGCGCCGAAGTAGGCCGCGTCGGCCGCCCCCGGCGCGGGGACGGGTACGAAACACGACCTAACGGGAGGCTTGCGCCGCCGGTCGAGGTGGAGAGGACCCCGGAATCAACCGACGTACCGGGTGGTACCCATGCCCATGAACACCGACGCCGTAGACCTCGACCGCCCCCGCCGCACCCCCGTGGAGCGGCCCCTCGAGCACGCCGACGACCGCGAACCGGTCGCCCTCGAGCTGGCGGGCGTCTTCCTCGCGCTCTTCGGCCTGCTGCTCGCGCTCGCCATCGTGACGCTCGCCCCCGAGGGCAGCCGCCGCACGCTCGCGAACGTCACGGGCGCCGTCGGGCGGTCGGTGGCCCACGCGCTGACGCTGGCGCTCGGGCTCGGGGCCTACGTCCTCGCGGCGTTCCCGGTGGCGTGGGGCATCGCGTGCCTCCACGGGCGCCTCCCCCGCGTGTTCGGCCGGAAGGTGCTGCTGGCGCCCGCGGTCGCGGCGTTCGTCGCGATCCTCGCCGCGCTCCTCTTCCGCAAGCTGTCGATCCCCGGCCTGTGGCAGTCGGGGCCGGGCGGCTACGTCGGCAAGGCGTTCGCCGCGGCGCTGTTCAAGCTCGTCGGCAAGGGCGCGGGCCTGCTCGCGTTCGGCCTCCTCTCGGCCTCGTTGCTCCTCACCACCGACCTGCGCTTCGGCGCCCTGCTCGGGAAGAAGAAGCCCCGGCGCGCGGCACGCAAGGCCCGGCCCGCGGCGGACGACGCCGAGGCCGGCGTCGCGGACGTCGAGGCGGGCGGCGTCGCCGTCGCCGAGGCGGACGACGAGGTCGAGGGCGTCTCCGCCCCGCGGTT
>JAEUHO010000557.1 GCA_016795345.1 Planctomycetia bacterium
AGGTTGGTGCGCGTTCCACAGGGACGCCGACAGTAGCGCCTACTCCCGCTGCTGTGCCGCGATCAGGCCTTCGCGCTTCCTGCGGAGTTCCCGCAGCCGAAGGGCGCGCTTGATCCGTGTCTTTGCAAGCGGCCAGATCAGGGCACCCCCGATCACGATCGAGGCCCACATCGCCCAGTCCAGTTCCCCCTGCGCTGGGCCGTCCTCCATCGGCGCCGTGAACGCAGCGATGACGATCAGTACACCGAGCACCGCCAGGATCACGTGCAGCACGTCCTTCGCTCCCGCGATGAACCCTGGCTTCTCGATGGCCTCGATCTTGGCGTCCACGTCGTGAACGCGGAGCGCAAACAGACGGTCACCCTTGCTTTGTCGCTTCGACGGGGACGGGGGATCGATCGGGGCGGCCGCCACCACCGATGCAGACTGCGAGGCGACAAAGGCGGAGTAGCCACAGTGCGGGCAGCGAACCAGCGCGGAGGTTGCGAACTGCAGCGTCGCGCTGCACTTCGGGCATGTAGCATCGATCAGCACGTTCATCCCCCAAACCCAGTCCCGTTGAGGGCTACTTCCCGCCGTTCGCCTTCTCGGCGTTCCGCTTCTTCCAATACGCCTTCATCGCAGCGATCTGGCGGAGGCGTCCGGGCGACGGCTTCCTGGGTTTCGCCTTCGGCCCCATCGCCTCGCTGCTCTGACCACCCTGCATCGTGTCGGCCGCGGTGCTGATGAAGCGGGTGAGGGCCTTGACCAACTCTTCCGCAGCCAGGGCAATGTGCTTCTGATCGTTGCGCGGACGGGCCATGCGCACTCCGAGGAGATGGGAACCACAAGGGTATCGCACGAGACGCACCGTCGCAACCGTCCTCACCGAGGCCACGCCCGACCTCGCCCTTCCCCTCGAGTCGAGGTGGGGTCCGCGGTCGAGGGCTTTGCCATCACGGCACTTGGCTTCCTGTGCCTGAACCAGCGGGCGGAGTCCGCCGGGCGGCACGCAGAGGTCGTCGCGCTGGCCCCCTGCCTCCGGGGACGCCGCAACGCGCCTCCGCTCCCAGCTGGGACGCCGGCGCGTTCGCGAGCGAGGGTGGCTAGATGGGTGCGTTCTGAGGCCACCTGAGTGGCCCGCTCCACTTGGCGCCAACAAGCGGCCCCGCTCGCCGCGGCGGCATGCGGGTGTCGAGGTCGGGGTTGAACGGGAACCGCACCTCGTAACGCCTGCCATCGTGATTGCTGACGATGGCAAGGAGCGGGCCAATCGCTCCTGAGACCGCGACCCAGTATGGCCCGTTGTACGGCGGAGCACTCGTCCATGTACCGGTACCACTGTGCGCGGCGAGAACCCCACGTACGAACTCCGGGGTCGTTGCATGGACCCGGGCGGCCGCTTCTTCGACTTGGCGCAGCAGCGAAGCTGGAAGGCGGACTCGCAGGGTCTCGTCGCGGGGGGCGTCGTCGGTCTCGGGGGGCATGGTCGAACTCCTAGTGTGGCGCAAGTGTACCACACGGATTAAGGACCACGGACGGGCAAGCTCTCGGATGGCTGCGGTCCGTGGACGATCGACTGGCCCGGCCCCGCCCCCCCCCGGTCGGGCGCGCGTCAACGTTACAGGCGGGCAAGCAGGGCCCGTAGCGCCCGAGACTCGAGACAATGAGCCGAACCTCCCGGAACTTCCCGGAACCTCCCGACGCCGCCCCGCCCCCCTGAAGGAGCGGGCGGTCCGGGAGGTTGGAGGGTTGAAGCTCCCTGCGCGGAGGTTCAGCGTGGGTGGCGTCTCGTGCACATGAACCTGGAATCCGTGGCCGCACCCCATCCCGGCCTCGCGCAGGAATTCGGGTCCCAGCGGTCTGCGCGCACGTACCGATCCGGCAAGGCTACGGCCCCGCGCCGGACGAGCGGCTGGCTTGGGACGCACGACGCGGAGACGGCATGCGGGGCGGCCGTGCGGTTCAACCAAGCATCGTGATCGAAGCACGCCGCGCCGGTCGAGGTGGTAGTGTCGGTTGCTACTCAAGCAGGGAGCCAATCGATGTCTGGCGACGATGACCAGAGGACTGCGGCGCGTCGGTTCGGGCGCGCAGCCCGATCTCTCCAGCGCGCCATGGAAGAGGCAATTCGCTTGGACCACGCGAGCGTTTGGAAGTACGCGGGGTTCGGCGCTTATGTCAAACAGTACAATTCGCTCGCGAATGCGGCCGTAGTCGAAGCGAGACTGTCTGCGCCCATTTTCGTGTTTGACGAGTCGAAAGTTCCGAGCCCGACAAACACGATCGCTATCGTGCAGAAGAGCATTTTTGAGAATGTGTACGCGAACCTGGCGATCCTGGCCGCCTGTCTCGAAGACGAGGGAGGAATGCGCGACGACGCGATATTGGGACTAAAGGATTTCCTGGTCGCGAATGTTCGGCGAGCCATGCACGACGCGCCAAAGGCTGAGGTTCATGTTCAGGATGCAGTGGAGACGCTGTTAATCGGGCGCGGGTACGCGAAAGGGCAGGACTACGACCGCGAGGCTGGCCGAGTGCGATCTTCGGGGAAGGACTCAATCCCGGACTTCATCATGCCTCGCCTCGGCGTAGCGCTCGAAGTGAAGCTCGTAGACGATGTGAGGCGGGCGCGAGCCGTCGTTGACGAGATCAACGCGGACATCCGCGCATATGGGAAGTCCTACCAACTCTTGATCTTCCTCGTCTACGACATCGGCTCGATTCGAGATGAGGCGGAGTTCCGACGTGACTTCGAATCACAAGAGGGCGTGCATGTCCTCGTTGTCAAGCACTAGTGGCGGTTGCAGATCGCTGGTCTTGGTGACGCCTGCCGCTCACCGGGCTCGAGACGATCCTCGCCAACGTCTGCACGTGCCACCGCTTCCCCCGAGGGCGGTGCCCTTCGGCGTCGAGTGCGGCGGCGATCTCTCGCAGCGACCGCCCCTCGGCCCGGAGTCTCCGCGCCCGCGCGACGGCCGCCGCCTCGGCCGGGTCCGCCGCGAGTCGCCCGTCCGCCCCGACCGACGAACCGAGCGGGATTCCCCCGGTGCGCTCGCCCCGTGCCTTCTTCACCGCGAGCGCCGCCCGCGTCCGGGCCCGGATGAGGGCGCGCTCATACTGCGCGAACGCGTCGAGCAGCGACCGCATGAGCGCCGCCTCCGGTCCGTCCCCGTTCGCGACGCCGTCGGCCGCAACGACCCGCGCGCCCTTGCGCTCGCAGAGTCGCTCGACGAGCGCCGCCGTCAGGACGTCGCGGGCCAGCCGGTCCCGCTTCGCCACGACCAAGGTCCCGGCCCCGGCGGCGTCGAGGCAGTCGAGCGCCGCGAGCCGCCCGGGGCGGTCATCGAGGGCCGTGCCGCCCGACACCCCGAGGTCCTCGTGCCACGCGACGACAACTACCCCCGCGCCGGCCGCCCACCGCTCGATCGCGGCGCGCTGCGCACCGGGTGAGAGGTCCTGGCGGTCGGTCGAGGCGCGCAGGTACGCGACGGCACGGGCCGGGTCACCGGGGGGCGAGCGGCGACGGCGGGTCACGCCCCACCCCCGGGCACGGCGTCGAGCTCGGTCTCGGCCAGCAGCGTCAGGGCCCGGAGTACCTCGACCCGGGTCGCGGGGGGCGCCAACTCGTCGCGCTCCTCCGCCGACCCGCCCCAGGCCGCGACGGACCGGTAGCCGACGTCGAGCGCCGCCGCCACGACCTCGAACCCGTCCTCGCAGCCGAGCCCCGTCCTCGAACCGGGCCGTCGTCCCGTGGCCCGAGGCGCCATCGCAAAGGCCCACCACCACGGTCCCTGCCCCGCGACGATCCGCTCGACGGCCGCGAACAGGTCCTCGCGTCCGGAGAACCACCCGCGGACGACCTCGCGCGCCGCCGCGTCCCGCTCCGCCCGGCTCATCGACCACCTCCCTCGGTACCGATCCCCTCGGCCTTCATCGCTGCCCGCGTCGTCCCGCGCGCCACCCCGATCTGGTGGTCGAGCGTCGTCAACGCCACGGCCAGGTCGCCGCGGATCCCGTCGGCCCCGACCTCCGACGCCGCGTCCTCCCGCGCGAGTCGGCACGCCTCGAGCGCGAGTTCCAGCGCGGCCTCGGTGTCCGCGAGCCACTGCGCGGCGTTCACGCGGCACCGACGTTTCGCAGCAGCGCCAACCGCTCCTCGCGCGTCAGGACCCCGGCGTCCTGCGCGAACCCGAGCATCCCCGCGAGCGTCATCCCCGGGTGCTTCGCCTCGAACCGGCGCAGCCAGCGCCAGAACCGCGCGCGGCGCTTGGTCGTCTCTCTCGTCGCCATCGTTGCGTCCTCCTTCTGACGGACGCGATACACGCTCTGGCGCGGGGACCTATCCAGGCAAATCGTCGCGAGCCGCAGGGGTTCGTGACGGAGGGCGCGGCATGGCGGCCGAAACAGGCAGGCGCCTGGATGGCTTCCTGGCGCCACTGGTGGCCCGCACGCGGGGGGATCGGTCGTGGACGGCTCCAAGGGCGTCAGGATCGCTCCTGGGGCCACGGCCGGGCGGGCCGCAGCGAGTGGACCGACACCTGCGAGGCCGGGCGCCCCGGGGGCGCGACCGTCACGCACCCGTCGGTGGATGACAGCCCGCACTGCGCCGTCGCGGGCCGAGACGCGCCTCTCGGCGCCCTCGCGTTCGTCCGCGCCAAAGC
>JAEUHO010000061.1 GCA_016795345.1 Planctomycetia bacterium
GACCTGGTCCACCACGCCGGCGGCGAGGAACGCGCCCGCGACGCGAGGCCCGCCCTCGAGCAGCAGGCGGCGGACGCCGCGCGCGTGGAGCGCCGCGAGCGCCGCCGCCGGGTCGAGGTGCCCGTCCGCGACGGCGACCTCGACGACCTCGACGCCGGGCCGGCGGGCGAGGGCGCGGGCCCGCGGGGACGACGCGTCGCCGACGAGGACGAGCACGCGCCGGCCCGCGACCGGGTCGGCGACGAGGTGGCAGCCGAGCGGCGTCCGGGCGTGGGTGTCGAACACGACGGCCGCGGGCTGCGGTCGGCCGTGGGGCGGGCCCCCGCGCCGGCGGCACGTGAGCCGCGGGTCGTCCACGAGGACCGTCCCCACCCCCACCGCGACGCCCTCGACGCGCCCGCGGATCTCGTGCAGCAGCGTCATCGAGGCCGGGCTCGACAGCGTGCCGCCGCGGCCCTTCGCCGGGGCGACGCGGCCGTCGAGCGACGAGGCCCACTTCCAGAGCACCCACGGCCGCGCCCGCGCGAGGCCCGCGCGGAAGGCGCCGAGGAGCTCCGCCGCGCCGGCGACCGGCACCGGGCCCGCCGACGCGAGGCCCGCGCGCGCGAGGGCCCGCGCGGCGCGGCCGCCGTTGCGGGGGTCGGGGTCGCGCTGGGCCCAGACGACCCGCACCACGCCGGCCGCGGCGAGCGCGTCCACGCACGGGGCGGTCTTCTTCGTGCGGCCCGTGCTCGAGCACGGCTCGAGGGACACGTAGACCGTCGCCCCGCGGGCGCGCGAACCCGCCGCGCGGAGGGCCTCGACCTCGGCGTGCGGCCCGCCGTAGGCCCGGTGCCAGCCGCGGCCGACGACGCGGCCGTCGCGCACGACGACGGCGCCCACGGGCGGGTTCGGCTCGACGCGGAAACGACCGCGCGCCGCGAGCGCCACGGCCTCGGCGAGGAACCGGCGCTCGTCGGCGGCGCGGGTCAGCGGGAGGCCGTCCAGGCCCGGGGCGCGGGTTCGACCGCCACCGGCGTGCCCCGCAGCGAGTGCGCCGTCGCGTCGTCGATGCGCACGCGCGCGAGGCGGCCGGCGTGGTCCGCCGCGGTGCGCACGTGGACGATCCGGTTGCCCGGCGTGCGGCCCGTCAGCCGCGTCGCGTCGGTCTTGCTCGGGGCGTCGAGCAGCACCTCGACCTCGTGGCCGACCAGCGCGTCGTTGGCGGCCTGCGCGATCCGGTCCTGCGCCTCGAGCAGCACGAGGTTG
>JAEUHO010000102.1 GCA_016795345.1 Planctomycetia bacterium
GCACGTAGGCGCCGTCACGAAACCAGAGGGTCCGATCCGAGGCCGTGCGTCGGGGCGCGTAGCGCAAGGAACGACGAGGATCGCGGGTTCCTGACCCGCTGACGAGGAGTGACGCCGCGCGGCGCGCCCCGCCGCCGGCCGAAATCGACCCGCGGGTTTCGTGACAAGCCCTCACCGGGCGCTCCGCGTACACTCCCGGGGATGGGGTCCCCGCGCGCTCTCGTCGCCGTCGCCGTGCTGGCCGTGTGCGGGGCCGCGTTCTTCCTCTTGCGCGGCCGGGGCGACGGGACGACCGACGGCGCGGGACGAGGCCAGGGTTCGGGACCGCGAGGCCCGCTGGCCGTCGCGGACGCGCCGCCTTCGCTGGCCGCCGGGCCTCGCGTGCCGAAGGACGCGACCGCGGCGTCCCCGGCGACCCCGACGTCCGCGGTCGCTGGGGGCGCCGAAGCAGAGCCGCTCGATCCCGCGGACCGGCCGGCGTGGTGGCCGGCCTCCGCGATGGACGAGCATCGCGCGGTGCGCCTGCGGGTCCACTGCGTCAACGCGGCGACGGGCGAGAGCGTCGCGGCTCGCTGGCGGCTCATGGACGCGATGTGGGTGTCGGTGCCCTCCGTGCCGTGGCTCGACTCGCGATGGCGTGGCGGTGACCTCGCCGCCACCGTCTTCCCGGAGCCGGACGCGTCGATCGGTCGGTGGCTCGAGATCGCGACGCCGGAGGGGTACCTGCCGCCGACGGAGGGACGGATTCAGCAGCCGATCGCGTTCGACGCGGAGCAAGTGACGATCACTGTGCCGCTCTGGCCGACGTTCAAGCTCGAACTCACGTTGCGCGGTCCGGACGGCGCACCGGCGGAGGGCGCACGCCTCCTGGACCTTCGCGTCCAGGGTGGCGTCGCGAGCGAGACATCGGTGGTCCCCGAGCTTTCGGGGGAGGTGGCCGACGCGTCGGGGCGGATTCGCGTGAAGGGGCTCGCGTTCGTGCCCGGAGCCGAGGTCCACGCGCGCGTCGCCTGGCCGTCGGCGTCCCCGCATCGGACGGTCCGCCCGCCCGCGGAGGCGCCGACGGAGGACCTCGAGGAAGTGGAGGTCCGGCGCCCGTCCGCGCTCCTCCGCCTCCCGCTCGAGCCGGTCGACTTCCTGTCGGCGGAGGTTCGCGTCGAGGGGCCCACGGACGAAGACGGGCTTCCGGGACGGCACGATCGCAGTGCGCCGGTGGTGGAGGACCTCGTGGAGGAGGAGGACCTGGGAGAGCCGGTGGCAACCGCCGACCCCGCCACGGTCGGTCGCCTCCGGGTGCGTGTGCGCGGCGCCGACGGTCGTCTCGTCGAACGGGCGAGGGTGACCTGCGACGCGCTGCACGCCGTGACGGCCGCCGACGGAACGGCCGAGTTGTCGAACGTGGCGGCGGGCGACCGCGAGGTGTGGGCGTCCGTGTCCGGTGGCTTCCGTTGGTCCACGAGGGTCCAGATGGACGCGGGGACCCGGGTGGACGTGGAGCTCCGCGAGCCCGCGGCCGGGCGGCTCGACATCGAGGTCGTGGACGGCGAGGGGAGACCGTGCCCGTCGGCGCACGTCCACGTGTACGGCGCGGGTGGATCCGTGACGTACGACGTCGAGGACGGCGTGCAGCGGCTCGACGACCTAACCGACGCGTCCGGCAAGCGTTCGTACCGGCGTGTCGCGCCCGGCGACACCAGCGCGTTCGCGGAGTGGCGCGGGCGCAGGGGCGAGGCGAAGGTCGTCGTCGAGGAACGCGGCCGCGTCTCCGCGCGGGTCGTGGTGCGATAGGCCAGCGGGCCTCGCGGTCCCGGGAAGGGGGTCGCGTCGCGGAGCGGCGCGGGGGCGGACCGCCGCGCGTCAGGGCTGGCGGACGGTGTGCCAGCGGCCGGGGGCGAGGTCGGGGACGACCTGCGTCGTGCCGTCGGGCCAGCGGATCTCGCAGCGGTCGATGCGGGTCGCGTCGCCGAGCCCGACATGGAGCGCGAGCGACGACTGCGCGAGGTAGCCGCTCGCGGCGTGCACCTGGCGCACGATCGTGCGACCGCCGGCGGTGACGCGGACGAGCGCGCCGATCGCGTCGCGGTTCTTGCCCGCGCCCACGAGCCGCACGCCGACCCACGCGCGCGGGCGGCTCTCGTTGCGGAAGAGGAACGGGCCGCCGTTGAAGTTGTTGACGACGAGGTCGAGGCGGCCGTCGCCGTCGAAGTCGGCGGTCGCCGCGGCGCGCGAGCTGCGCGAGATCGCGCGGTCGCGCAGCTTGGGGCCGCGCGTGCGGCCGTCCTCGGGGTCCACGCCGCTGTCGGCGGTGCGGTCGACGAACCGGCCCGTGCCGTCGTTGCGCAGGAGCGCGCAGGGCCAGTACTCGAAGGGGTAGCCCATGCCGGACGCGAAGAACACGTCCTCGGCGCCGTCGGCGTCGAAGTCGCCGGTGACGACGCCCCAGGGCCACCAGGTCTCGAGCCCCGCGGCGTCGCTCCGCTCCTCGAAGCGGCCGCCGCCGAGCGAGCGGAGGAACGTGTTGCCGAAGAGGACGCCGTCGATGCGGTAGCCGAGGCGCTTCAGGAGGCCCGCCTGCACCGGGTCGGCGGGGTCCGCGCGGGGGCCGAAGAGGCCGGGCCACTTCTTCGGCGCGTCGGCGGGCTTCGGCACGTCCATGGCCTGCGTCCACATGTCGGAGTGCATGTCGGAGAGGAGCAGGTCGAGGCGGCCGTCGCCGTCGGCGTCGAAGGCCCGCGCGCCGATCGTGCCGAACGAGGTCGTGGGGAGCGCGGCCGCCGTGACGTCGGTGAAGCGGCCCTTGCCGTCGTTCGCGAGCAGCGCGCTGCGGCCGAACATGTTGGTGACGAAGACGTCGAGGTCGTGGTCGTCGTCGGCGTCGAACGCGACGACGTCGCCGCTCCAGCCCGGGCCCGCGAGGCCGGCCGCCTCGGTCGCGTCCTCGAACGTGCCGTCGCCGCGGTTGCGGTAGAAGGCGTTGCGCTCCGGAGGGCTGTCCACCAGCTCGAAGAGGCCCTCGGGCCCGAGGAAGTACCGCTGCCGCGGGTCGAACGTCGAGGTGGTCCACTTCGCCGTCGCGGTGACGAGCAGGTCGAGGTCGGCGTCGCCGTCGGCGTCGAAGAACGCGGCGGCCTGCGCGTGGGCGACGAGCGCCAGGCCCGCGGCGTCGGTCGCGTCCTCGAAGGTGCCGTCGCCGCGGTTGCGGAAGAAGACGTTGCCGCCGCGCGTCGTCGTCACGTAGAGGTCCGCGTCGCCGTCGGCGTCGACGTCGCCGAACGCCGCGGCGACCGAGATGCGGTCCTCGACGGCGACGCCGGCGGCCTTCGTGACGTCGGTGAAGCGCCAGCCGCCCTCGTTGCGGTAGAGCGCGTTGGGGCCCAGCTGGTTGCAGAAGTAGACGTCGTCGTCGCCGTCGCCGTCCACGTCGGCCACCGCGACGCCCGCGCCGTGGTCGTAGAGGTTGATCTTGAAGTTCTCGCCCTGCTCGTCGGGCAGGTACGCCATCCAGAAGCCGACGCCGGCCTCCTTCGCGACGTCGCGGAAGAAGAGGTCGCGCGGCGCCGACGGGGCCGCCGGCGCCGGCGTCTTCCGCGCGGGCGCGGTCGGCTCGGTGCCGCGCCGCGCCACGACGCCGACGATCCACGCGGCGGCGGCGAGGAGGCCCACGGCCGCGACGATGACGCCCCGCGCGCTCGATCGCG
>JAEUHO010000137.1 GCA_016795345.1 Planctomycetia bacterium
CTCGATCGCCTTCAGCAGGACGTCGGCCCCCACCGGGTCGCCGGCGCGCCGCAGCGCGACGGCGGCGGCGACGCGGAGTTCCTCGATCGGAGACCGCAGGTGCGCGAGGAGGGCCGGCTTCGCCAGCGAGGGGCCGTCGGGGTCCGCGAGCGCCCGGCGCAGGTCGTCGCGCGTCTTCGGCTCCTCCTGTGGAGCGTCCTTGCTCCCGAGCCAGGCGAGGGCGCGCTGCGCGCGCCACGCCGGCCAGAGCCTCGCCCGTACGCTGCCGCGGATCCGGTCGGTGTACGGTGCCGTCGACGCAGAAAGGGCCCCCCGCCGAAGCGAGATGCGCGCAAAGGCCTCCGCCAGCGTGAGGAACACCACCGCGCGAATCGGATCGTCGGGTCCGGTCTCGGCCCGTGCCGACGCGACCTCGCCGATGGTGTCGGCGAACGGCAGGTCGGTCGTCCGCACCATCGCGCGGGCGGTCGCCCACGCGCCGAACATCGGTTCCAACTGCGTCGCGAGCCGGAGCCACGCGGCGGTGGCGTCGCGGTCGACGTCCGGGTCGGTCGCGACGCCGTCCACCGCGTCCCAGATGACCGGCAGCGCGTCGGGCCCCGCCGTCGCGAGCGCCGCGAACAGGGCCTTGCGTCGCGCGGGGTCGGTCTCCTGGTCGAGCGTCGCGACGACCCCGGCGCAGGCCAGCGGGTCCTTCGACGCGATCCACGCGGTCGCGAGCTCCCGCAGCTGCTCGGCGGTCTCGGCCTTGCCGAGCGCCGACGTCCGGGCCTCGCGTGCCCCCCACACGCTCCGCAGCGCGTGGCGGGGCGACAGGCGCACGAACCACGCCTCGAGGTCGCTCGGCGAGAGTGCGCTCTGCATGAACTCGCCCTGGTAGACCGCGCGGCCGTCGGGGTCGAGGAGGAAGTGGGACGGGCTGACGATGGTCTGGTCGGTCGAGAACCGCGCCATCACGAACGCGGAGGCCGCTCGGTGCGCGGCGCACGTGCCGCAGCCGTACCGGGCGCAGACCTCGTCGCGGCCGGCCTTCGCCGTCGCGTGGCCCGTGGCGTTCACGACGAAGCAGACGAGCCCCGCGGTCGCGGCGCCCAGGTCGGCGCCCTGGTAGACGCGCCAGAGCATCGTCGTGCCGCCCTCGCCCTCCTCGACGCGGCCGTTCTCGCAGAGGTAGACGCCGCGGCCTTCCTTGGCGGCGCGCCGCATCCCCTCGTCGAAGTCGCGCTCCCAGCGGATGCCGACGTAGGGCTTCCCGACGTCGGCCGTCGGGACCCGGCGGCCCGCGGGCGGTTCGGAGGGCGCGTCCTCGGCGCGCACGGCGCCCGCGAGGCCGGCCAGCGCGACGGCGCACAACCACGAGATCCGCATGGGGGGTCCTCGACGACGGGGCGAAGGGCTCGGACCCGCGGGATCCTACGCGGCCCACCGCGCGCGCGGACGTGCGCGTCGCGGCGCGGCGGGTCCGATCGCCCCGGCCGGGACGCCGACGCGCCGGCCGGGGGCCGGAGGAGACGAGCATCCCCCTGTCCCCGGGGGCAGGATGATGGGACGTCCTGGAGGTCCGTCCGTGGCCCAACGATCCGCCGTCCGCCCGCCGCTCGCCCGTGGGAGCGCCCGTGGGGTCGCCCGCACGCTCCCGGTCCTCGCGACCTGCCTGATCGGGGCCGCGCTCGCCCTGGCGGTCGCGCCGCCGGCGCGGGCCGACCGCGCGTCGGCCGCCGCGGCGCTGCCCGCCGGGGGGCAGCCGGTCCTCGTGGTCGTGCGGTCGCCGTGGTCGTCGAACGACTGGGACGACGTCCCCCGACGGCCCGAGCTGGCCGTCTACCCGGACGGGCAGCTCCTGATCACGAAGTCCGACGGGCGGCTGTGGGGCGGCGTGCTGCCGCGCGAGACGCTCCTCGACCTCGTGGACTTCCTCGCGAACGACGTGCAGATGGCGTCGCTCTCCATGACCTACTTCGTGTCGTCGCCGCTCACGACGTTCACGACGTACACGTTCACCACGCGCTCCGGCACGTCGTCGGTCCGCCGGCGCGCGTCCGGCGGTTTCGGCACGAACGTGAAGGCCGTCGAGGCGCAGCTCGACCGCGTGGACCAGCGGATGCTCGAGCTCGCCGACCGCGCCGACCGCCCGTACGCGCCCGGCCGCCTGCTCGTCGTGAGCCGGCTCGTCGTCGCCGACCCCGCGCTGCCGGTGTGGGCGTGGAACGACACCGTCCCCTTCGCCGCGCTCGGCGACGCGACCGACCTCTCGCGCCGCGGCGCCATCCTGGCCGACGACGACGCGCGGCTCGTGCGCGACGCCGTCGAGCAGTCGGCCGCCTGGCGCCTCGGCGACCGCGCGCACGAGCTGCGGCTGCGCCCCGCCCTCCCGCACGAGCTCGCGATGGGCGTGTGGCGCAACCCGGTGGCGCGGCCCGCGCCGGTCGCCGCTGCGCCGGCCCCCGCCCCGGCACCGTCACCGGCCCCCGCCCCGGCCCCCGCGCCGTCGCCGACCCCGGCGACGCCCGCGTCGATGGGCGACGGGGCGCCGATCGGCCCCGCCGTCCCGGCCGCGACGTTGCCCACGTTGCCGCCGCCGTCCGTGCCGGTGCCGGTCCCCGTCGCCCCGGCGCCGGTCCCGCTGCCGGATCCCGCGCCGGCCCCGGCTCCGGCGCCGGATCCCGCGCCCGCGCCGGCTCCCGCGCCCGCACCGGCCCCCGCGCCGGCCCCCGCGCCCGCGCCGAATCCGGCCCCCGCCCCGGACGGCGCCGCGTCCGACTGGCGCGACGACGACGTCGACTTCGCCGGCGTGCAGAAGATCCTCGCCGACATGAAGCGCAAGACGTCGGGGTCGCCCCACGGCGACTTCTGGAAGAAGGACTACGACGCGTTCCTCAAGTACGAGTTCACCCTCCTCACCGTCGAGGGGAAGATGAAACTGCTCAAGCCCGGCGACAGCGCCGGCAGCAACCTCATCCGCGCGCTCCGCGGCGCCCCGCTGCTCGTCACGAAGGCCGACGGCAGCGTCCACGAGGAGACGTTCAGCGTGATGCCGCCGAAGGGCGGCCCGATGAAGCCCGACGACATCGAGAAGATCCGCCGCTGGATCGACCACGGCGCGCCGAAGACGCGCCCCGACGGCGCCGGCGCCGCGACGCCGGCCGCGCCGCCCGCCACGCCGGACGCGCCCCCCGCCGCCCCGACGGCCCCCGCCGCCCCGACGGCCCCTGCCGCGCCCGAGGCGCCGGTCGCGCCCGCGGCGCCGCCGTCGGCGACCGTCGTCTCGAAGGTGACGCTCTCCGTCGTCGGCGCCGACGCCGTCTCGCTCGGCAACCGCGCGGCCGCGGAGGACGGGAATGCGGCGCCGCGCCTCTACGTCGCCTGCGATGCGGCGGCGTGGGAGCGCATCTTCACCGACTGGCTGCCGGCGCAGGGCGGCCCGCACGGCACGACCGTCGCGAAGGAGCTCGCCGGCCTCCGCGCCGCGGTGAAGGGGTACGACTGGAACGGTTCGCCGCTGCTGCTGGTCGTCGCGCCCGCGAGCGACAACTACGCGTGGGAGGTCGGCGGCGCCGTCGAGATCCTCTCCGACGGGACCGGTCGCATCTCGCTCACCCACCGGCACGAGGAGCGCACCTACGCGGTCCCGCCCGAGATCGTGGTCCGCTGGGGGCTGTTCCGCGCCGACACGACCGGCTGCCCCCGCCGCCTCGTGCTCCAGACGCCGACGAAGACGGTGACCGCCACGGGCGAGTGAGGATCCCCGCCGGAACCGGCGCCGACGACGAACGACGACGAACGACAAGACCCGCCGCCGCGGGAGGGGGCCCTACTTCCGCGCGATGTGCCCTACGTCCGCGCGATACGCACTACGTCCGCGCGATGTGCCCTACGTCCGCGCGATGTGCCCTACTTCCGCGCAATGTGCCCTACTTCCTCGCAATATGGAGGTGGGCGATCCCGAACGTGAGCGGCTCGTACGTGACCGACGCGAACCCAGCCGCCTCGAGCTTCGTCGCGAGCGCCGAGGGCGACGGGAACGCCATCACGCTGCGCGGCAGGTAGGCGTAGGCGTTCTCCGCGCCGCCCGACACGAGGTTGCCGATGAGCGGCAGGATGAGCATGAAGTAGAGGTCGTACAACCCGCGCACGATCAGGTTCGGCGGCCGCGAGAACTCGAGGATCGCCAGCCGCCCGCCGGGGCGCAGCACGCGGCACAGTTCCTTCAGCCCGCCGTCGAGGTTCTGGAGGTTCCGCACGCCGAAGCCGACCGTCGCGACGTCGAACTCCGCGGCGCCGAAGGGGAGCCGCGTCGTGTCGGCCTGGAGGAACCGCGCGCGGTCGCCCGCCTTCTTCCGCGCGATCTCCAGCATCTCCGGCGCGAAGTCGCTGCCGACCACCTCCTTGGCCCCGCCGGCGAGCAGCGCCACCGCGAGGTCGCCGGTCCCGGTGCACGCGTCGAGGCAGCGCTCGGCGCCCGTCAGCGCGAGGCGCTTCACGGTGTGCGTCCGCCACCGCACGTCGATGTTGGCCGACAGCAGGTGGTTCAGGAGGTCGTACGTCGGCGCGATGCGGTCGAACATCCGCGACACGCGGGCGCCCTGCTTGCGCTGCGTCTCGTCGTCGAAACGGAAGGTCGTCGGCGGCATCGGAGGGCGGAGTGTAGGGACGGCCGCCGAAGGGGGCCCCCTCAATCCCGGGGCGAGCCGCCCACGGCCGCCGGGCCTCGCGTATACCTGTCGGGGTCGATCCGAGGTTCCCCCCCCACCCATGGCGGGCGGGGGGGGTGCGAGGTACCTTCGACCCGTGGCACGCAAGGCCGCTCCGCCGCCGTCGCCGGCCCCCGCCGAGGAGGGGGCGAACCCCTTCGTGGACCCGCCGCTCGCGGGTGCCCGCGACGCGCTCGCCAACGACGCCGCGGCCCTCGACCGCTCCCTGCGGCCGTCGGCGTTCCCGGACTTCGTGGGCCAGCAGGGCTGCGTCGAGAACCTCGTCCTCGCGATCCGGGCCGCGAAGGCCCGGGGCGAGACCCTCGACCACGTCCTCCTCTCGGGCCTGCCGGGCCTCGGCAAGACCACGCTGGCCCACCTGGTGGCGTCGGAGCTCGGCGCGGGCCTCAAGGAGACGTCCGCGCCCGCGCTCCAGCGCGCCGCCGACCTCGCCGGCCTGCTCACGAACCTCGAACCCGGCGACGTGCTGTTCATCGACGAGATCCACCGGCTCCCGTCGTCGGTCGAGGAGTACCTCTACGCGGCGATGGAGCGGTTCGTGATCGACGTGGTGATCGACCAGGGGCCCGGCGCGCGCAGCCTCCGGATCGACCTCCCCCGGTTCACGCTGGTCGGGGCGACGACGCGCGAGGGCTTGCTGGCCGCGCCGTTCCGCAGCCGCTTCGGGCTCACGGAGCGCCTCGAGCCGTACCCCCCGGCCGACCTCGTGCGCATCCTCCTGCGCTCCGCGGGCGTCCTGGGCGTCGGCCTCGAGCCGGACGCGGCGGCCTACCTGGCGGAACGCGCCCGGGGCACGCCGCGCGTCGCCAACCGCTTCCTGAAGCGCGTCCGCGACCTCGCGCAGGTGACCGCCGGCAACCGGATCAGCCGCGACGTCGCCATCGAGGGCCTCCGCCGCCTGGGCGTGGACGCCCGCGGGCTGATGCGGGTCGACCGGCTGGTGCTCGAGGTGCTCGTGCGGGCCGACGGGATCCCGGTGGGCCTCAAGACCATCGCCGCCGCCGTCGGCGAGGACGAGCGCACGATCGAGGACGTCTACGAGCCGCACCTGCTCCGGTGCGGGCTCATGATGCGTTCCCCCCAGGGCCGCCGCGCGACGCCCGGCGCCTACGCGGCGCTCGGGCTCGCCGCTCCGCGCAGCCCGCGCGAGGGCACGCTCCCGTTCGACGGCCCGCCGACCGATTGACCTGCGAGGAAAGGTGACCGACGTGACCGCCCCCCTCGCCCCGCCGCCGACCGTCGCCCGTTGGGCCCGATGGGCCTTCCCCGTGCTCGCCGCGCTGCTCTCGGCGTGCGGCGGCGACCGCATCCCGCTCTCGTCGATGGCGCCGCCCCTGATCCGCGTGCTCCTCGGCGCCCCGCGCGAGGCCGCCACCATCGGGGTCGCCGACGCCTGGGAGGTGGTCTCCGTCGAGGGTGGGTCGTACGCGAACCGCGGCACCAACCTCCTCGCGAACGTCGCCGCCGGCCCCCGCGGCATCCAGTTCGCCGGCGTCCCGACCGGCGCGTCGGTGCTGCGGCTGCGGCCCACGGGCGCGTTCACCGTCGAGATGAACGGCGAGCGGCTCGCCTACCGCGGCGACCTGCTCCTCCGCCTGTCCGGCGCCCGGCTCCAGCTGGTCAACGAGCTCGACCTCGAGCGCTACGTCTCCGGCGTCATCGGCAACGAGATCGGCTTCGACCAGGCCCCCGCCGCGCTCAAGACCCAGGCCGTCGCCGCGCGCACGTACGCCTTCAGCCGCTATCGGTCGGCCCCCGAGGCGCCGTACCACGTCACCGACGACACGGCGAGCCAGGTCTACAAGGGCGTCAGCATCCCCGCGTGGGCGGGCGTCACGCTGCCGCAGCTCGACGTGTGGACGGCCGAGTCGCGCGGCGTCGTCATGACGTGGGACGGCAAGCCGTTCCCGACGTACTACTCCTCGACCTGCGGCGGCCACACGACCGACGCGCCGACCGCGGCCCTCGACCCCATGGGCGCCGCGCCCGTCTTCCTCGGCGTGCCCTGCGCCTACTGCGGCCCGTCGAAGTACTTCCAGTGGGACGAGACCGTCCCGATCCAGCGCCTCCTCGACGCGCTCAAGCCGCGTGGCGTCGTCGCCCCCATCACGAAGCTCGAGTGGACGAAGCTCGGCCGGGGCGGTTGGGTCGCGGAGGTGACGGTGACCTACGGGCCCAAGGGCGCGAAGAAGGTCGTCCCCGGCTCGCAGTTCCGCACCGCGGCGGGCCTCCGGTCGATGCACCTGAAGAGCGTCGAGGTGGCCTCGGACGGCTCGCTCGTCTTCCACGGCGGTGGCTGGGGCCACGGCGTCGGGATGTGCCAGGTCGGCGTCCAGGAGATGGCACGCAAGGGGTTTGCCCCCGACCAAATCCTCCGCTACTACTACCCCGGCGCCGAGTTCACGCGATTGTATTAGGGGCGGTTGCGGTGGATTCGGCGCGCGGGATGGTCGGGGGAGGGTGTTCAGAGGTGGGGTGAGGTCAGCGGAGGACGGCCGCGCTGGGGGCGGGTCGGGGTTCGCGGTGACGCAAGGCCCGGCGCGCAACGCGGCGGGCCTGGCGTCACCCTCGGAGTTCGTCGGCCCTGCTGGGCCTCCTCCTCCTCGGGCAGCTCGCTCGCAGGACGCGGTGCAGCCCTAGCCTCGCTCGCTGCCGCTCCCGCGACCCGTCCCCATCGCGGCCGTTCGATCAGGATCGGGCCCCGCAGGAGCGAAGAGCAGAGCCAGAGCAGAAGCGGGGGGCGGCGCGGGATCGGGCCCCGCATGAGCGAAGAGCAGAAGCGGAGCAGAAGCGGAGAAGAGGCGGGGTGCGGAGCGGGAGGGGCCCCGAGGGAGCGGAGAGGGGAGGGAGCGAGAGAACAGGGGCCCAAGAGGGAGCGGGGAGTGGAGGGGCGGAGCGATGCAGAGGAGAGGGGAAGTAGGGCCGGGGGATGGCACACTCGGCGGACCATGGCCGGTGATCCGTACGACGTGAAGTTCCAGGTGCTCGCCCGCGAGGGAAGGGCACGCGCGGGCGCGTTCACCACGCCCCACGGGGCCGTCGAGACCCCCGCGTTCATGCCCGTGGGCACCCGCGCCAGCGTCAAGGGCCTCACCAACGCGCAACTCGACGCCATCGACCCCGAAGTCCTCCTCGCCAACACGTACCACCTCCACCTGCGGCCGGGCGAAGCCACCGTCGCCGCCCTCGGCGGCCTCCACGGGTTCGCCCGATGGCACCGGCCGATCCTCACGGACTCCGGCGGCTACCAGGTCTTCTCCCTCGGCGACCTCGTCGCCGTGGACGAGGACGGCGTCACCGTGAAGAGCCACCTCGACGGCGAGAAGGTCCGCCTCGGACCCCGCGAGGCCACCGCCATCCAGGAGGCCCTCGGCGCCGACCTCGTCATGGCGTTCGACCAGTGCTGCCGCCTCCCCGCGCCCGCCGCGGCGGTCCGCGACGCCGTCGACCGCACCGCGCGCTGGGCCGAGGTGTGCCTCGCCGCGCGCACCCGCGACGACCAGGCCCTGCTCGGCATCGTGCAGGGCGGGACCGACCTCGAGCTCCGCGCCCGCTCCGCCGCCCAGCTCACCGCGCTGCCGTTCTCCGGGTACGCGATCGGCGGCCTCGCCGTCGGCGAGGGGCCCGAGGCGCTGCGCACCACCCTCGCCGCCACCACCGCGCTCCTCCCCGAGACGAAGGTGCGCTACCTCATGGGCGTCGGGCTCCCCCTCGACCTCGTCGACGCCGTGGCCCTCGGCGTCGACCTCTTCGACTGCGTCGTCGGCACCCGCAACGGCCGCCGCGGCCACCTCTTCACCCACGACGGCGTCCTCCGCATCGGCCGCGTCGAGTACGCCCGCGACGAAGGCCCCCTCGACCCCGAGTGCGCCTGCGAGACGTGCCGCGGCTACTCGCGCGCCTACCTCAACCACCTCTACGGCGTCGACGAGCACCTCGCCGTGACCCTCCTCTCGCTGCACAACACCGCGTTCCTCGTCGCGTGGGTGCGGGCCTTGCGTCGGGCCCTCCTCGACGGCACGTTCGCGGCCACGTCCGCGGCGATGGCGGCCCGGTACCGCGAGGGCGAGGCCCGCTGGACCGCGCTGCACGCGCTCGACCCCGAGGGTCGCCACGGCAGCCGCCGCGCCGCCGCCGAACGCGAGGCCCGCCGCCGGCGGCGCTTCCCCGAGGACGGCGCATGATCGCCCGCAAGTTCTGCCAGACGGCGCTGGCGCTGGCCCTGCTCTACGTCGCGGCCCTCGGCGTCTTCGCCTTCGTCCGCTACCGCGCGGGCCAACGCCCGGACGTCGTGGCCGTCGCGCGCGACTTCCACGCCTGGGTCCGCGGCCTCCTCCCCCGACCGCCGCCCCCGGCGACGGACCCCGGCGGCGTGCCGCCGCGCCGCGAGCCGCCCGCCGACGAGCCCATGCGGCAACCCTTGATCGTCCCGGCCGGGCGGTGACCATCCGCCGTCCCCCGTTGGAGTCCCCCATGCCGCTGCTGCTCCGCGTCGCCCACGTCGGCGAGATCCCCTCGGGCACGAGCCGCGTCGTGAAGGTGCGGGGCGAGAAGGTCCGCGTCGCCCGCGTCGGCGACACGTGGGCCGCCTTCCCCGCGGCGGACGCCCCCATGGCCGACGTCGTCGGCGAGGCGGACCTCGCCTGGGCGCGCCAGAACGCGGCACGCGGCTACCGCGTGGTCGTCCGCGGCACCTACGTCCACGTCGCCGTCGACGCGGCCCCGGAGAGCGCGCCCGCGGCGATCCAGGCCAACGCGCGCACCCCCGAGCTCACCCCTCGCGGCTGATCCGCGCGGCGGCTCCCGCGGCGTCGTTCCCCCCGGGCGCCACCCCGCCCGCACGGTCGTCCCTCCCCCCGCGCCCCGGCCGCGGGACGCACTCGGGCTCGAGGGGACGCGAGGCCCGCCGGCCGGCGTCCCCCCCCACGGCTGTCCGGACCGGGTCGGTGCGTATCTAGAACCGCCGGTGCGGCGTCTTGGACCCCGAGGGCCCGGACTCTCGGGCAGGAGGATCTACCGTGCGATCGACCGTGTTGATGGCCTTGGCGGGTCTGGCGTGCGTGCTCCCCGGATGCGGCGGCGGCGGGAGCGGAGGCGGCGGCCTCGGCAGCGCCCTCGCCCTGCAGGGCCTCGTGACGTCCCGCGACGGGACGACGCGGAACCTCGGCGGCGTGCGGATCACGTGCATCGAGAGCGGCGAGGCGGTCACGACGGCGCTCAACGGGCGGTTCGCGCTCGACGTGCCGAAGGGCGTCGTGCTCCACCTCGAGGTGGACGACCCCGCGGCGGCGAACGACGACCTCGACGGCGAGGACTGCACCGAGAGCGGCGACGGTGACGGCGACGGCACCGACATCGCGGGCGCCGAGGTCGCGATCGAGCCCCTCGCGGACGACGAGACGTGTGGCGTCGAACTCGAGATCGTGGACGGCAAGGTGGTGGACATCCGCGTCACGAAGGAGAAGGGCGGCGGCGACGGCCGGAAGGAGAGCGGCGAAGGCGTCCTGCGCCCGCTCGAGGGCAGCGGCCTGAAGGCCTACGGCGAGGTCGAGGTCGGCGCCCGCGAGGGTTGCTCGTGGGCCGAGCTCGAGGTCCGCGGCCTGCCGCTCGGCGTGTACACGGCCGTCCTCGTCGCCCCGGAGACGGGCGCGACGGCGACCGTCGGCGAGCTCGTCGTCGAGGAGAAGGAGGGTCACTTCGCGATCGAGTCGTGCAACGGCGACCGTCGGCTGCCGTTCGGCGTGACGTCCGTGTCCGAGCTGGCCGGGTACCGCATCGAGATCCGGGACGCGACCGACGTCGTCGTGCTCGTCGGCGAGGTGCCCGTGGTCGGCGCCGACGACGTGAAGGAGGACGACGACAAGGACGACGACGGCACGAAGGACGAAGAGGACGACGAGAAGGACGGCGAAGGCGACGAGAAGCCGTCCGAAGGCGAGAAGGACTGACGCGCGTCCCCCACGGTCGGTGCCGCTCGACGGCCGGCGGTCCCCCCGCCGGCCGTCGTGCTGTCCGGACCGGCGCTGTCCGGACACCGGGGGCCCCCCTGCACGGGGACGACGCCGGGGGACCGTCGGGGTACGTTCCCGCCCGGTCCGGGGCCGTCGCCCCGCTCGGAGATGTCATGCGCGCCACCCGGCTGCTCCCGCTCGCCCTCCTCGCCGTCTTCGCCTGCGTCCGCCCGTCGGACGCGGCCGAACCCGGCTGCAACCGTTGGGACCTCGAGGTCACCTGCACGACGAACCCGCCGCGGGTCATCGTCACCGACCCGTTCCTCGCGACCGTCACGGTCCGCAACACGGGCGACGTCGCGCTCGCCAACGTGACCGTCCAGCTCCGCGGCGACCTCGGCGCGCACGTGCCGACCGGCCAGCCCGCGCAGCCCTCGCTCGTGATCGAGAAGCTCGAGCCCGGCGAGTCGAAGGAGCTGTCCGCCACGTTCATGTCGGACTCCGTCGGCACGACCCGCGTCATCGGCGGCGCGCGCGACGCGCTCGGCTGGGCCGCGGCGAACTGCGCGTGCACCGTCGACGTGATCGGCCTCCCGGCCATCCAGTCGGAGATGACCGACAAGGACCTGCAGGGCACCGAGAAGGGCATCTTCGTCGTCGGCGAGTCGTTCACGTACGTCCTCGAGGTCCAGAACGACGCCGGCACGACCGTCACGCCCGACCTCAAGGTCGTGTACACGCTGCCGAAGGAGCTCGAGTTCGTCTCCGGCACCGCCGGCAGCGGCGTCACGATCACCGGCTCGGGCCAGACGGCCGAGACGTCGCAGTTCGCGCTCACGCCGAACCAGTCGATGGTGCTGACGATCACCGTGAAGGCGCTCGCGGCCCCGGCCAGCAACCTCGTGCAGACGCGCGCGTCGATCCAGACGACCGGCGGCGTCGAGGTGGCCGAGGAGACGGAGTCGACGACCGTCAAGTAGGCGGGCGGGCGCCGGGCCTCGCGTCCTACCGCAGGTCCGCCGGGGTGAACCCGTAGCCGACCGCCG
>JAEUHO010000167.1 GCA_016795345.1 Planctomycetia bacterium
GACGCGAAGTCGTGGCGGCCCCGCAGCCGCGCGGCGGCGGCGCGCACCGCGGCGAGGTCGAAGGGCCCCTCGACCCGCCACGACGTGCGGCGTTCGTGGACGCGTCGCGTGCGCGACCGCAGCCACGTGTAGCGGTACCACTTCCAGCGGGCGTCGCGCAGCGCGTGGAATCCCGGCGCCTCCGTCACCGCGAGCACGCCCACGTCGTCCGGGAGCAGCGCGTCGAGCGCGCGGAGCACGACCTCGGGCGCGAGCGTGCTCGGCGTGCGGAACGAGGCGACCGCCGCCAGCGCGTGGACGCCCGCGTCGGTGCGGCCGGCCCCCACCACGGGCGTGGGCGCCGACAGGAGCCGGGCGAGGGCGTCCTCGAGGACGCCCTGCACGGTGCGGTCCGTGGCCTGGCGCTGCCAGCCCGCGAAGGCCGCGCCGTCGTACTCGAGGTCCACGCGGAGCGTCCGCGGGACGGGCGCCTCGGCCTCGCTCATCCCTTCCAGACGCGCCGCTGCCGCGACGACGGGATGCGCAGCGCCTTGCGGTACTTGGTCACCGTGCGCCGCGCGATCTCGAGGCCCGACTCCTGGCTCAGCCGCGCCGCGACCTCGTCGTCGGAGAGCGGGTTGGCCGCGTCCTCGGCCGCGATGATCGCGCGGACCCGCTCCTTGATGCTCACGCGCGACTCGACGCCGCCGTCGTCGTTCTCGGTGCCGCCCGTGAAGAAGTACTTCAGCGGGAAGATGCCGCGGTGGGTCTGCACGTGTTTGTCGCTGATGGCCCGCGACACCGTGGACACGTGGATCCCGAGCGCGTCGGCGACCTCCTGCATCTTCAGCGGCCGGAGGTGGCTCACGCCGAAGTCGAGGAAGTCGCGCTGGCGGCGCACGATCTCCTTGGCGACCCGCTCCAGCGTGTTCTCGCGCTGCGCGATGGCCTCGATCAGCCACTTGGCGGCGTCCACCTTGCGCTTGACGTACTCGCGCAGCTTGGGGTCCGCGCGGGCCTCGGCGAGCAGCTGGCGGTACCGCGGCGAGAGCCCGAGGCGCGGCACCTGGTCGTTCTCGAGGCGGACGACGTAGTCGCCGTCCTCCCACTCGACGATCACGTCGGGGCGGATGTACGCCGTCGGCGCCGAGGCGTACCGCGCGCCCGGGCGCGGCGACACGTGCCGCAGCCCGTCGCGCAGCTCGTACACCCGCTCCACGGTCACGCCGAGGGCCTTGGCGATGCGCGGGATCTTGTTGCGCTCGAGGTCGTCGAGGTGGTCGCGCAGGAGCCGCCGCTTGAGGTCGGCGTCGGGCTCGTCGTCGCGGACCTGGAGCAGCAGGCACTCCTTCAGGTCGCGCGCGCCGACGCCCGCGGGGTCGAGGCCCTGCACGACGGCGAGGGCCGCCTCCATGGCCTCGGGCGACACGGGCTCGTCCATCCCGGCGAGGACCTCCTCGACGGGCGCGCGCAGGAGCCCGCCGTCGGCCAGGTTGTAGACGATGGCCTCCGCCGCGGCGCGGACGTCGTCGGGCAGGTCGAGGACGTCGAGCTGCTCCATGAGGTGGTCCGCGAGGCTCTCCTCGGGGGCGGCGGTGTTCTGCATCGCCTCCCACTTGCGGTCCGTCGCCTCCTCGCCCGCCGCGCGCGAGAGCTTGCCGCGGCTCCGGTCGGCCTCGACGAGGCCCTCGAGCCGCTCGAACACGCCCTCGGCGTCCTCGTCCGTGCCCTCCTCGTCGACGCCGACACGACGCTCCTCCGCGGGGAGGCCCTCGCGGGGCGCCTCCTCGACCTCGAGCATCTCGTTCTCCTGCAGCTCGTTCTCGATCAGCTCCTTCAGGTCCATCGCCGGCAGCTGCAGGATCTCGATGGACTGGATGATCTGCGGCGCGAGCCGCAGCTGCTGCGAGAGGCGTTGCTGGAGGGAGACGTCGAGCCGCATGGGAGGTCCCCCAAGCATACCCCGTGCCGCGACGTGTCCACCGCGTCCCCGCGGCCCGACGGCGGCGACCCCGCCGCGGATTTGGGCTAGACTTCAGCCTCGATTCCGGGAGTGCCCGTCGCGCGCCCGGCGAGACCGACGCGAGGCGGGCAAACGCGACCGCGACGCCCCGCCGGCGGGTCCCGGACCCGTTGACTTCCCGGACCCGTTGACTTCCCGGACCCGTTGACTTCCCGAGCCCGGTTGACTTCCCGAGCGATCGGGGGCGGAACTGCGAGCAGGCCCGCTGCGGCGTGGAACTCGCCGGGCGCCGCAGTGACGCTACGGGGACTTGGCGTTGCGGCGGTTCTCGATCGCCTCCGCGAGCACCGTCTTCGCCAGGAACTCCAGCGAACCGCCCGCGGGCACGCCGCGCGCGAGCCGCGTCACGGGCACGCCGGTGCCCTCGAGCGCCTTCGCGACGTGCAGCGCGGTGCCGTCGCCCTCGAGGTCCGGGTTCGTCGCGACGCACACCTCGCGCACGCCCGTGCGAACTCGCTCGGCGAGCGCGTCGAGCGACAGCGTGTCCGGGCCCACGCCCTCGACGCTGCTGACCCGCCCGCCGAGCACGTGGTAGACGCCCTTCCACGCGCCGCTCGACTCGACCGCCTCGAGGTCGCGCGCCGTCTCGACGACGAGGACGAGCGACCCGTCGCGCGCCGGGTCGGCGCAGATCGGGCACGGGTCGGTCTCCGCGGGCGCGTGGCAGCGCGAGCACGGCCGGATCCGCGCCCGGGCCTCCCGGATCGCGTCCGCGACCGACAGGGCCTCCGCCTCCGGCGCGCGGACGAGGTGGTGCGCGAGCCGCTCCGCGGTGCGGCGCCCCACGCCCGGCAGCGTCATCAGCCGCTCGACGAGGTGCTCGAGGCTCTTGGGCGTCGCGCTCACGACCGTCCCAGGAGGTCCGCGAGCCCCGGCGGCATCGGCAGCCCGCCCGTCAGCCCGCCCATGACGCCGGCCATCGTAGTGCGCTCGAGCTCGGCGGCCTTCCGGCGCGCGTCGCGCACCGCCGCGACGACGAGGTCCTCGACGACGCTCGCCTCCTCGCGCGCGAGCAGCCCCGGCTCGAACCGCACGCGCACCAGCTCGCCGGTGCCGTCGCACACGGCGGTGACCATGCCCGCGCCGGCACGCCCCTCGGCCGTCATCGCCGCCAGCGACGCGCGCGCGCGCGCCACGTCCTCCTGCGCCTTCTGGGCGCGCGCGAGGAGCTGCGAGAGGTCGCCGGGCAGGCCCGGGAAGCCGTCAGACCGATTCGGCACGGGGCGTCTCCTTGGGCTCGACGGACGGCGCCGGGCCGTCCTCGCGGGGTTCCACGCGCTCCACGGCGACGAGCCGCCCGCCGAGCGCGTCCAGCACGGTCGCCACCGCCGGGTGCCGGCGCACGTCGTCGGCCGCGATCGACGGCGCCGCCGCCGGCCCAGACGCCTGACCACCCGACACGTGACCACCCGACGCCTGACCACCCGAGACGTGACCACCCGACGCCTGACCACCCGACGCGTGACCACCCGACGCCCCACCACCGGACGTTCCCGCCGACGGGGCGCCCGCGCCCGTCGGCGCCGGGGCGCCGGCGGCTGGGGGTTTCGCCGGTCCCGCGGGCGAAGGCGGCGCCGCGCCGCCCCGCGCGGCGGCCTCGGCCTCGTCCACGATCGCGGGCCGGAGCGCGGCGCCCCAGGTCGCGATCGACGCGACGCGGAACCCCTCGAGCCCCGTGCGGTCGCGCAGCGTGTTGCGGCCGTACGTCTCGCCCGCGGGCAGCATCAACACGAGGGCGTCGCCCTCGACGGTGACCGGCCGCGCCTTCATCAACGCGGACGACAGCCGGCGGTCGCGGCCCGCGGCCGCGAGGAAGTCGGCCCACCGCGCGACGACGTCGTCGAACGTGGGGAGCGGTCCGCTCGCCGGGGACGCAAGGCCCGCTGCGCCGCCGCCGAGCGCCGCGCCCGCGGCCCCCGCCCCCGGCGCCGCAGGCATCGCTACCGGCGCCGCAGGCATCGCTACCGGCGCCGCAGGCATCGCGACCGCGCCGGACGGGCGCGCGCCGGACGACGGGGCGGTCCGCGGCGGCGGCGGCGCGGCACCGCCGCCCGTGCGCTCGAACGAGACGCGCGGCGCCGGGACGGGCCCGCCCGTCGCGGCGGGCCCCACCGCGGCCCCGCCACTCGGTGCCCCTGCGCCGCCACTCGGGGCCCCTGCGCCGCCACCCGCCACCGCGGCGCCGGACCGCAGCGCGTCCACGAGGGCGTCGAGGTCGCGCGCCGACGGCAGCCGCGCCAGCTCCACCGCGGCGACCTCGACCACGAGCCGCCCGTCGGCGCCCTCGCGGAGGAACCGCCGCTTCTCGAGCAGCAGGTCGATGCTGCGCGCGATCCGCGGCAGCCCCATCCTCGTCGCGACCTCGGCGAGGGGGTCGGGTTTCGCGGCCGGCTCGGCCGCGGGCCGCGCGTCCGCCGCGCCGCGGGCCGCGCCGCGGGCCCGCGCGGCGCGCACGAGGAGGCCGCGCAGCGCCTCGATCCACTGCTCGAGCACCGTGTCGGGCTTGCCGCCGCCGTCGAGGCACGCGCCGGCGGCGTCGAGCGCGGCACCCGCGTCGCCGGCGAGGGCGGCGTCGAAGACGGCCGCCACGCGGTCCGCGGGCGCGCGCCCGGTCACCGCGTCGAGGTCGGCGAGCGTCACGCGGCCGTCCTGGGCCGCCGAGAGGAGCTGCTCGAGCAGCGACTCGGCGTCGCGCAGGCCGCCGAGGGCCCCCGACGCGATGCGGTCGCACACGCCGGGCTCGACGACGAGCCGCTCGCGCTCGGCGAGGGCCCGGAGCCGCTCGGCCATCTTCGCCTCGTCGATCCGGCGGAACTCGAGGCGCTGCACGCGGCTCGTGAACGTCTCGGGCAGCTTGTGGGCCTCGGTCGTGCAGAACAGGAACTTCGCCTGGGGCGGCGGCTCCTCGAGGGTCTTGAGGAACGCGTTGAACGCCGGCAGCGAGAGCATGTGGACCTCGTCCACGATCCACACGCGGAACCGGCTGCGCGCGGGCCGGTACCCCACGCTGTCGCGCAGGGCCCGGACGTCGTCCACGCCGTTGTTGCTCGCGGCGTCCATCTCCACCACGTCGAGGTCGTTGCCCGACGTGACCGCCACGCAGGAGTCGCACGTGCCGCACGGCGTCGGCGTGGGCCCGCGCTCGCAGTTGAGCGCCTTGGCGAAGATGCGCGCGGTCGTCGTCTTGCCGGTGCCGCGCGGCCCCACGAACAGGTAGGCGTGCCCGATCCGCCCCGAGGTGATGGCGTTCGAGAGCGTCTGCGCGACGTGCTCCTGGCCGACGAGGTCCTCGAACCTCTGGGGGCGGTACTTGCGGGAGAGGACGAGGTGGGCCACGGGGGGGTCGAGTCTACCCCTGCCGGGGCCCGCGCCCGGCCCGTTCCCGCGGCCGCCCGCCCGCGCGGACCGTCAGGTCGGCAGGCCCCACAGCACCCACGCCGCCCAGTAGTACGGGTGCCGCCACCGGGGCTCGGCGCGCACGGCGGCCTGCGCCCGCCGGAGCGCCTCCGCCGTCGGCAGCGGGGGACGCCCCTCGCCCCCGCGGACGAGGTCGTAGAACGCGGTCATGAGCGCCGCGGTCGCGGCGTCGTCCACCTTCCACAACGAGCAGACGACGCGCGGGCTCCCGGCGTACATGAACGCGCGCGTGAGCCCGAGGATGCCCTCGCCGCGCACCACCTTGCCCCGGCTCGTCTCGCACGCCGACAACACGACGAGGTCCGCCGGGACGCGCATCCGCACCACCTCGAGCGCCGTGAGGAAGCCGTCCTGCTCGCCGCCGCGCGCGAGGGCGAGCGACGACAACGTCGGCCGCTCGAGGTCGACGAGGCCGTGGCACGCGAGGTGGACCGCGCGCCAGCGCGGCCGCGCGCCGAGGGTCGCGCGCAGGCCGTCCTCGGTCGCGTCGGCGCCGAGGAGCGTGACCGTCCCGATGCGCGTGGCCTCGCCGCGCGTCGCGGGCAGGCGGGCGAGCGGGCGGCCGCGCGCGAACACCGAACCCTCGCCCCCGCCCGCGGCGCCGTAGTCGGGGTCGCCGAGCGCCAGGATCCCCTCGCCCGTCTCGCGCGACTCGCCGCGCAGGAGGCCGTGGGTGGTGCCGGAGGGCGTGAGGGCCACGGGCAGGTCGAGGATCGCGCCGAACGGCACGAAGCAGAGCGGGCCGTCGGGCGAGACGACGACGCGGCGCACGTCGGCCCCGAGCGCGAGCGGCTCGACGAGGCGCGCGCGCAGGGCCGCGAGCGCCGCCGTCGGGTCCGCCGACGCGTCGGCGCCGTCGAACGCGGCGCACGCGCGCTCCACGTCGGCCCGCGAGCCGAGGGGCACGACGCGCTCGCCGTCCGGCGTCACGACGAGGGCGAGGGCCTCGTCGAGCGCGAGCGCGTACGAGACGAAGGCGTCGCCCGGCTCCAGCGTCTCGCGCACCTCCTCGAGCGTCTTGGCGCGGGGGTAGAAGAGGCCCGCGGCCCGCTTCTCCGCGCGCTGGATCCGCGCCTGCACCGCGCGCACGTCGTCGGCCGCCGCGTCGAGCGCGCGGCTCGCGGCCACGATCGCCGCGCGGTCGTCGCCGGCCAGCGCGCGGTCGTACGCCTGCCGCGCCGCGCGCTCGGCCGCCTGCGCCTCGACGTCCGCGACGCGCAGCTCCTCGGGGAGCGCGTCGGCCCGCCACCGCCGCTTCGCGCGGTTGCCCAGCGTGTCGAGCAACGCGCCCGCGCGGCCGCTCTCGAGGAACGAGAGCAGCTCGCCGGGGTCCTCGCTGCGCGCGGCCGCCAGCACCCCCACCTCGAACAGCTCCGCGTGGCCCGCCCGGGCCGACGAGCCCTCCTCCTCGCCGAGGTCGCCGAGCATGGTCTCGACCTCGCGCAGGGCCTCGCGTGCGCGGCCGAGGGCCCGCTCGGGGGCGCCCGCGTCGAGGTGGACCTTCGCGAGCGAGCGGAGCCCGAGCACGAGCACGGGCGTGTCGCGCAGGCTCCGCGCGGCGCGGATGCCCCGCTCGAGCGTCGCCTTCGCGTCCTTCTCCTCGCCGCGCGCCGCGTGCACCCGGCCGAGCTGGACGAGCGCGTCCGCCGCGCCGGCCCGGTCGCCGAGGGCCTCGCGGTCGGCGAGGGCCTTGCGCAGCGCCGCGAGGGCGCCGTCGCGGTCGCCGGCCTCGGCGAGCGCGACGCCGACGGCGCCGGCGGTGCGGGCCGCGCCGAGGCGGTCGCCGATGGCCTCCTGCGCCGCGAGGGACCGGCGGAGCACCTCGAGCGCGGCCGGCGGGTCGCCCTCGAGCAGCAGCAGCGCCCCGAGGCTCCCGAGGGTCCGCGCCGCGCCCCACCGGTCGCCGACCGCCTCCTTCTCGGCGACGGACCGCTCGAGGGCCTTCCGCGCGCGCGCGAGGTCGCCGAGCGTGGTGTGGAGGCTGCCGAGGTTGCCGAGCGCCGTGGCCGCGCCCGCGCGGTCGCCGCGCGCACGCGACTGCGCGAGCGCGTCCTCGAACCCGGCGATCGCGCGGGCCCAGTCGCCGAGGGTCGCGTGGACGATGGCGAGGTTCGACAGCGTCGCCGTCGCGCTCACCGCGTCGCCCACCTCGCGCTGCAGCTCCATGGCGCGCTGGAACGACGCGAGGGCCCGCTCGACGTCGCCGAGGTCGAGCTGCACGTTCCCGAGCCCGTTGGTCGCGGCGGCCACCGCGCGGCGGTCGCCCTTGGCCTCCGCCAGCGCCAGCGCGCGCTCGTAGGCGGCCCGGGCCCCCGCGAGGTCGCTCTGCCGCAGCCGGATGTTCCCGATGCCCACCCACGCGTCCATCGTGGCGCTCGTGTCGCCGAGCGCCTCGTGCAGCGGCGCCGCGCGCTCGAGGAGCGCGAGCTCGAGGAGCGGCTCGCCGCGCGTGCGGCGGACGTACGCGAGGTTCGTGATCGCGCGGACCAGCTCGGCCCGCGCGTCGGTCCGCTCGAGCACCGCCACCGACTCCCCGAGCCGTTCGACGGCCGTGGCCGTGTCCCCGAGCAGCGCGGCCGCGGCCCCGAGGTCCCACAACGCGAGGCCCTCCGCGACGACGTCGCCGCGGCGCCGGGCCACGCGGAGCAGGGGCTCGGCGACGGCGGCGACCCGCGCGTGGTCCGCCCGGCGCCGCGCGACGGCGCCGGCGTT
>JAEUHO010000183.1 GCA_016795345.1 Planctomycetia bacterium
TGTTGTACTGGATGATGATCGGCAGGTCGGAGACCGCGCGGCCCATCTCGCGGAGGTTCTCCTCGAGGTCGCGCATCGACTCGCGGTTCTCCTCGAGCTTCGCCGCCGACGAGTCCGCGACGAACACGATGCCGTCCACGCCCTGGAGCACCAGGCGGCGCGTGGACTTGTAGTAGATCTGCCCGGGCACCGTGTAGAGCTGGAACTTCGTGCGGATGCCCGCGATCGACCCGAGGTCGAGGGGCATGTAGTCGAAGTACAGCGTGCGCTCGCCGGTCGTCGCGATCGACGTCAGCTCGCCGCGCGCCTCACCGGGCGTCTTCTCGTGCACGAGCTCCAGGTTCGTCGTCTTGCCCGACATGCCCGGGCCGTAGTAGACGATCTTGCACTGGATCTCTTTGTGGGCGAAGTTGATCTGGACCACGGAACGTCCTCCCTCGGGCTCTAGGCGGGGCTCAGCTGGGCGGCCTTCTCGATCTGACGGGCTGCACTGCGGATCTCGACGCTGCCGGGCCCGATCTCGATGCGGGGGCCGGTCAGCACGAGCAGGTAGACGGGGCCGGCGGCGACGAGGATCACCTTGCCCTGTTCGGCGGCGACCTCGCACTGCGTGAAGTCGGCCATGCCGGCGGCGTCGAGGCTGCGCTTGACGTCGGACAGGATGGCGGCGCCCATGGCGGCGAGCCGGTCCACCTGCGCGTCCTTGCCGACGACCGACGCGATGGGCAGGCCGTCGCGCGAGACGACCATGCCGCCGCGGGCGCCGAGGGTCTCGACGAGGGAGGCGAGGATGCGCTTCACGAACGCCTCCCTCGGACGCCCTCGACGGCGACGGCGAGCCGTTCCGCGAGGCGGTGCGGGTCGGTGCCGCGGCGGCCCTTGGCCGCCACCACGCCGCCCGCCGCGTCCGCGACCACCATCACGCCGAACGGGCCCTCGACGACGCAGCGCCGGAACGAGCCCATCTCGAGCTCGCGCGCCGACACCTTGATCGTGCGGGCCACGACGCGGGCGACGCCCGCGAGGCCGCTCTCGTCCGACGGCGCGGCGCCCTCGGCGGGCGCGGCGGCGTCGAGCGTGCTCTCGCCGACCGAGACGACGGCCGCGCCGCCGCGGTCGATGACGACCGCCTCGACGACGTCCTCGTCGCGCACCAGGCGCTCGAGGTTGCGCGTGAGGCGCGCGCCGTCGGCCTCGCCCGCGACGCCGCGGCGCTTGCGCGACGACCACGTGCTCGGGTCGCGGAGCATGGCGCCCGAGACCTCGACCTTCGCGAGGAGCGCGTCCACGGACTCGGCGGCGGCGGGCTTGGCGGCCTCGCGCAGCGCCGCGACCACGGGGCGGACGACCTCGTCCTCGCCGGCGAGCCGCTCGATCGCGGCGGCCTGGCCGAGGAGCGCGCGGTCCGCGCCGATGGCGAAGTAGATCTCCGCGAGCTGCAGCCGCGGCTTGAGCGAGTCGGGGTGCAGCGCGCCGGCCTTGAGGAGGTGGTCGATCGCGAGGCGGCCGTCGCGGGCGCGCAGGTCGGCGAAGAAGTCCTCGAGGGCCATCTCGCCGCGCAGGAGGTGGGGCTGCTCGCGGTCGGAGTGCTCGGCGACGTACCGGTCGGTCAGCCGCACCATCTCGGCGACCATCCCGGTCTCGCGGTAGAGCGCGATCAGCTGCTCGAACGCCTCGGGGTCGCTCTCGGACTCGACGCGGCCGAGCAGCGTGCTCATGCCGGCGCGGGCCTTCGCCCGGCGGATCGACTGGCCGACGTCGCGGAGGACGATCGCGTCGGGGTACTTCTCGAGGCCCTTGGCCACGGTGGCGAGGCCGTCGTCGAACTCGCCCGAGGCGAGCTGGCGTCGGGCGCGCTCGATGACGGCATCGAGCGAACGGCCACCCAGGAGGTCGGCGAAGAAACCCAAGGTCACGTCTCCGGGGCCCGTCGAAGCGACGGGGGAGCGCCGCTCCTATCGGCCGGACTTCGTCGCGGAGTTGAGTCGCATGTCGAAATCCGTGGACGGGGGGGGAGGCCCCCCGGACGCGGTCCCTCGACCGCCCGTCGCGCCGGCCGCCGGGCCTCGCGTACCCCCCGGGTCGTGTCTGCCACCGTACAAACCCGCCATCCGGTGCCGGACACCGATTGGCGCGTCTGCCCCCGGTGGCCCGGTGGCGTCCGTCGGTCGGGTGGCGTCCGCAGACGCGCCAGATGGTGACGGACACCGATTGGCGCGTTTGCCCCCGGTGGCCCGGCGGCGTCCGTCGTCGGTCCGGTGGCGTCCGCAGACGCGCCAGATGGTGACGGACACCGTTTGGCGCGTTTGCCCCCGGTGGCCCGGTCGCGTCCGTCCGTCCGGTGGCGTCCGCAGACGCGCCAGATGGTGCCGGACACCGATTGGCGCGTTTGCCCCCGGTGGCCCGGCGGCGTCCGTCGGTCGTGTGGCGTTCGCAGACGCGCCAGATGGTGACGGACACCGATTGGCGCGTTTGCCCCCCGGCGTAGCGGGTGGCTGGGGGGATCAGCGCTCGAAGGCGACGATGCCGGCGTCGGTGCGGACGATGACGAGATCGCCGGCGACGACGGGCGACCCGACGGCCGCGCCCGGGAGCTTGACCTTCCAGGCGGTCGAGCCCGGGGTCTCGAGCCGGGCGACGCGGAGGACGCGGTCGCGCCCGACGCTGTACACCGAGCCGTCGGCGAGCACCGGCGGGACCGCGGCGACGCTCACGCCGCCCACGTCCACCGGCGCCGACGCGCCGCGCACGAACGCGCGCACGAGGCCGGAGCGCTCGACCCAGGCCACCACGTCCTTCTCGGCCGCGAGGCCGAACGCGGGGTCGGGGTCGGCGGCGCCGAGCGTGCGGACCACGCGCCCGGTCGGCGCGATCTCCGCGAGGCCGTCGCGGCCGCCGACGACGAGCACGCCCTCGCCCCACCAGATCGCGAGGGCCGCGCGGCGGGCCGCGCCGGGGACGAGGACCGACGTCTTGCCGTCGCGGGGGTTCACGACGACGACGTCGCCCGACGCGGTGGTCAGCAGGAAGCCGACGGGCGTCGCGACGGGCGGCTGCGCGGGGGCGGCGTCGAGCGTGCCGCGCCAGCGCGGGGTGCCCTTCGTCGGGTCGAGGCCGGCGAGGATGCCGGTGTCGTCCGCGAGGAGCATCGTGCTCTCGGCGACCGCGGGGGCGCGCTCGAGGCGGCCCGACGTCTGGTACTGCCACGCGGTGCCGCCCTCGGGGGCGAGGACGAACGAACGCAGGCCCACGAGCAGCCAGAGCCCGCCGGTGGGCGAACGGCCGAGCGCGCGGATGCGGTCGGTGATCGCCGGGAGCGAGCGGACCTCCATGGGGCTGCCGTCGGTCGGGCGCAGCGTGTGGACCGCGAGCCCGTCCTCCGACGCGACCCACGCGGTCTCGCCGAGGTCGAACGGCCCCGCGGACACCCGCGCGTGCGAGGTCCAGCGCGCGCCCTCGACGAGGCTGAAGGCGAGCCGCACGGGCTCCTGGCCGCCGGCGGCCTCGGCCTCGCGGATCTTCGCGTACGAGGGCAGCTGCGCGGTCTGCGGCACGCAGCCCGGCGCGCGCGCCGTCAGCGAGAGGTCGCCGAAGGGCGAGTAGCGGACCGTCGTCGGCGCGGCGGTGGGGGCGCCGGTGGCCCCGACGCGGACGCGCGCGGCGCGCGGCTCCGTCGTGACCGGGACCGGCAGCAGCAGCTCGCGCGTGAGGTCGGAGTCGAGGTAGGTGGCGAGCATCCGGCACCCGAGGCGCCAGGCCTCGTCGGTGCGGTCGGCCTCGAGCGCGGCGTCGAACGCGGCGCGGGCGCGGGTGAAGCCGGCGACGTACCCCTCGACGGCGTCGAGGTTCTTGCGGGCGCGCGACGCGCGGCCCGGGTCGTCGAAGGAGAGGCGCGCGGACTGCTGGAGCAGGGCCTTCGCGTCGCGGAAGCGGCCCTCCGCGTACGCCTTCTCGCCCTGGTCGAGCGCCTGGGTGGCCCGCTCGCCCACGCCGCGGACCGCGATCTGCGCGCGGGTGACGATGGCGGCGCGGCGCGCGTCGAGGTCGCGCAGGCGGTCGAGCGCCGCGGTGGCGCGCGGGCCCGTGACCTCGCGCAGCTCCTCCTCGGCCGACGTGATCGCGGCGCGGACGTTCCGGGCCGCGGTCTCGCAGACGCGCTGCAGCGTGGTGACGGCGCCCTCGAGCGCCCCGTCCACCGCGGTGCCCTCGGCGGTCGCGTCCACGACGCGCTGGAACGCGGCCAGGGCCTCGTTGCCGGTCGCCTCGGCTTCGTGGGCCGACGTCTCGACGCGGCCGAGGCTGGCCTCGGCGGCGTGCGACGCGCGGCCGTCGTGCACGAGGTAGACGGCGCCCGCGCTCGCGGCCGTGAGCCCGAGCAGCGCGCCGAGGACCACGAGGCGGCGCCGGTGGCGGCGGCGCGACTCCGCGTTGTCGAGGTCGCCGAGGCGGCGGCGCGCGTCGACGCGCGTCGGGTCGAGCGTGACCGCGCGGCGGAGCACCTCGCGCGCCTGGGGCACGCGCCCCTGGTGGAGGAGGATCTCGGCGCGGCGCACGAGCGCCTGCGCGGCGTCGGGCCGGCGGCCCGCGGCGGCCCACAGGTCCGCGAGCACGAGCAGGTCCTCGGCGGGGGCCTCGCCGCGCTCGACGAACTGCGCGAGCCGCGTGGCGGCCTCGGCGGGCCGCTGCGCGGCCGTCGCGGCGCCCACGAGGGCCTTCAGCGCCCGCAGCGCGTCGTCGAGCCGCTTGCGCAGGCGCGGCGCGTTGCGCAGGTAGCAGTCGCACGTCTTGCACGCCGACGCGACGTCGTCGCCGCGCAGGTCCTGCGCGCGGTGCAGCGCGTCGAACGCGGCGACGGGGTCCGCCGTCTCCACGCAGCCGGCGTACGCGTCGAGCTCGGCCGCGGCGCCGAGGCGGTCGCCCGCGGCGGTGAGCGCGTCCGCGAGGCGCGCGCGCACGGACGGGTCGGCGTCGCCGCGCGCGACGGCGAGGCGCAGCAGCGGCAGCGCGTCGGCGGGGCGGCCCCGCCGCGCGAGCTCCTCGGCGCGGGCCGTGAGCGACGACGTGCCGGTGGCGCGCAGCACGCCCTGGCGCAGCAGGTGGGCCACCGTCTTCACGACCGAGAAGCGGTCGTGGTCGCTCTCCTCGACGACGGACGCGACCGTGCGCGAGCCGTCGAGCAGCGGCAGCACCCGCCCCACGACCTCCTCGGCGACGTCGAGCTCGCGCAGGTCGGGCGTGAGGTCGGTCCGCTCGTAGACCTCGTCCTCGGTGGGGACCTCCTGCCGCAGCAGGCTCCACTCGTCGAGCTTGCGCGTCAGGTCGATCAGGAAGCCGTCCACCGGCATCATGGGCTGGATCGCGTCGGCCTCGGCGCCCGCGGGCGACAGGCGCCGGCCCTCGACGAACTCGAAGCGCGTGATCGACGTCTGCACGAGGTCGAACGCGAGCTCGCTGATGGCCTGGTGCGTGACGGCGGTGCGCTGCGCGGCGTCGATGACGCCGAGGTCGGTCAGCGCGTCGCCGAGGTAGCGCCCGGAGTTGGCGGTGATGGCCTCGGCGCGGGCCAGGCGGTCCGCGGCGACGGCGCCGGTGCGGCGCAGGATCCGCGCGGCGGTGCGGCTCGGGAGCAGGTCGCCCTGCACGAAGCCGAAGAGCCCGCGCTCGACGCACACCGTGCGCGCGCCGGCCGCCGTCTCCAGCACCAGCGTGCCCGCCTTCTGGTTGAAGGCGAGCATCTGGAGCAGGTCCGGGAGATTGAAGGTCTCGAGGGTTCCCTTGATCGTCACGCCGACCTCCGACCTCCGGGTCGTTGCACCCCCGCGACGCGGGGCGTACACTCGCCGCGGACGTGGATAGGCCTCTTCCTATCGACGGCCCCGGAACGGGCCTTGAGGGTTCGTTCCGTCTCCCCCGGTCGCCCCCCCGGGATCCTCCCCCGGATTCGCGCCCTGGATCCTCCATGCGGCGGATCGCCCGTGTCCTCTTCGGCTGGTTCGACGTCGGGATCGCGCTCGTGCTCCACGTGCGCGGCCGGTGGCGACTCCACCGGGGGGATCCGGCGGCCGCGGCGCGGTTGTTCGAAGCGGCCGCCGCGCGCGCGCCGGGTTCGTTCGCGCCGCTGCTCGCGCTCACGCGCGCCTACCTCCGTCGCCGCGACCTCGTCCTGGCGCGGCGCGCGCTCGCCCGCGCGCGCGAGGCCTCGCCGGCGCGGTTCGCGCGTGAGGCGTCCGCCGCGATGCGGGCCGAGGGCTTCGACCTCGCGACCCTCGCCGCCGGGGGCGGCGCCCGCGCCGGGGCCGCCGCGGACGGCGAGCGGCCCGAGCGCGGCACGCTCGTCGTGACGTCGCCCGCGCGCGTCGCGCGCGCCGCCCTGCCGTTCGGCGATTGCCGCGATCTCGACGAATACACGCGGTTCCGGTCCATGCCGGCGATCACGTCCGCGGAGATCGCGTCCACCGACTGGGACGCCATCATCGACGACCTGCAGGACGGGTAGCCCGCCCGACGCGTCGTTCGCGGGACGGGTCGCTCGCTGCACGTGCCGCTCGCAGCCGGCGTGGTTCGCCGTACGGGGCCCCGGGGCCCCGGGGCCTCGGGTACGCGAGGCCCGGTGGCCGTCCGTGCCGGTCTCCCGGTCGGTGCGGCGGGGCCGAGCGGCCGCCTCGGTCGGCGAGCGGGCCTTGCGTCCCCGGACCCCGAGCGCGCCCCCTCGACCTCGGACTCCGGCGGCGGAACGCCGCGAACCGGCGCGAGGCCCGTCCGTTTCCCCTGGGTGGGGGCGGTCACGCCCGGAGGAGTCGTCCGATGAACTGGCGATCCATGGTGCAGGGGATGTGTGTGGTGGCGTTCGCGTGGGCGCTCGCGCCCGTCGAGGCGCGCGCGGGGGATCGCGACGCGGTGGCCGACGCCGTCTCCCGCACGATGGAAGCCGCGAACACGCGGATGAAGGCGGCGATGGAGGAGGCGCGCCTCCTCGAGGCCGCGGGCCGCCGCGACGAGGCGCTCGCGACGCTCCGGACGATCCCCAAACTCTACGACGAGGCGCTGCGCGCGGTGCGCTCGCTCGTCGGCGGGCCCGATGCGGCCCGGCGGGCCGCGGCCGTCGAGGAGCCTCGGCGCGCGCCGCTCGTGGTCCGGGTCTCGCCGCCGCGCGCGCAACCGGTCACCGATCCGGTCCCGGCCGCCGTCGCATATCTCCTGCGGTGCCAGGACGCCACCGGCTCCTTCGATCCCCGTCGCGGCGCCGCCCCGGAGGACGCGCCGATCCCGCCGACGCTGGCGGAGCGCATCGTCGAGGACGCGACCGGCGCGGCGCTGCTCGCCCTGCTCGACGTCGCCGGTTCGCGCGTGGACCCGCGATCCGACGTCGGCGCGGCGATCCTGCGCGGCGCGGACGCGCTCCTCGCCCGCGTCGGTCCGACGCCGGGCGGGCCCTCGCCGTTGGCGGGGTGGGCGCTCGCGACGACGTTGTCCCGCACCGGCGACGCGCGGTACCTCCCCGCCGTCGCTCGCGCCGTCGAGGGCGCGTTGTCCGACCTCGCGCCGACGCTCGGCCGCGACTTCCCCTCGTCGCTGCCCGACCTCGCGATCGACGCGGCGCTGCTGCACGAGTGCCTCGCGTTGTCGATCGACGACGCGATGCGGACCCGGATCGAGGGTGCCCTCGCGGAGGTCACCGCGACGGTACGAGCGCTGAAGCCGGAGGCGTTGCGCACGCCCGCCGCGCGCCTCGCCCGCGATCTCCTCGTGCGCTCCGGCGACCGGCAGGGCGTGGGGCGCCTCGAACGGCGGGACGACGTGTTCTCGTCGGCCGACGCGAGGCCCGGTGCGCGACTCGACGGCCTCGAACTGCTGTTCGGCACGATGTACGCGCGGGCGGCGTACGGTTTCGACGACGAGGCCGAGGGCCGCGCCTTCTGGGACGGCGTGCTCGTGCCCACGATGGACGCGCAGGTGGACCACGGCCCGTTCGCGGGGTCGTGGGGGCCGCCCGGCGGCGCGGCCCGGACCGGCGGGTCGCGGCTGCAGACGACCGCGTGGATGTTGCTCGCGTGGAAGGTCCCGACCACGCCGTTCTTCCACCCGGTCGCGATGCGCGCGGCGCCGCCCGATGCGGACGACGCCGACGACACCGAGGACGACGGCCGCTGACATCGGGTCGGTTCCGCCCTTCGGTGCCGATCCCACGCCCTTCGGTGCCGGTCCCAACGTGGCGGAACCACGTCCGGCGTCCGAGCGCAGCGCGATCCGCCAACCCGCCTGTCGTCGACGGGCGGATCTCGTCGGCCACCGGGCCTCGCGGTCCCCCGGGTTGGTTCCGCCCTTCGGCGCCGGTCCCAACAGGGCGGAACCGGCGTTGCCGTCCGCCGAACGCGCCATCGGGTGCCGGACACGATCTGGCGCGTCTCCGCCGGAGGGTCGACGCCGGCGCTCGATGCCGACGGCGTCGCCCGGCAGGGCCGGCGGTCGGGCGTCGGGCTCG
>JAEUHO010000188.1 GCA_016795345.1 Planctomycetia bacterium
CCCCTGCGTACCCCGGCCGCTCGTCGCAAGTCTCGAGGGGTTCGAGGTGCGGACCGCCGCCGTCGTCGGGTGGGCGGCGGTTCCTGATCGCGAGCTGCTGCGGGCGGCCGCGGCGACCTTCGACGCGTTCGTGACGGTGGACCGCGAGATCGCGAGCACGCGCCCCGTTCCGGAGCGCCTCGCGGTCGTGCTGCTCGTGAGCGCGTCGAATCGGATCGAGGACCTCGAGCCCCTCGTCCCGGCCTTGCGCGCGGCCCTCGCGCGTCCCGCCCGTGGCACGGTGGTCGTGCTCCGGCGGTGAAGGCGGGCGGGCCTCGCGGTCCCGGAGAGGGGGTCAGTCCCAGGGGCTCGAGACGGCGGAGGCGGAGGTGCCGCCCTTGTCGGCGATGCCGTCGTCGGCGTCGGAGGTGCCCATGGGGGCGTCGGCCTCGACGTCGGCGCCCGCGCCCGGGTCGGCGGCCGCGCCGGCCGCGTAGCCGAGCGGGAGCTTGCCCTTGTCCTGGGCCCGCTTCGCCTGCGCCGCCTCCCACTCCTCGATCGTGACGAGCAGCTCGCGCGCCTTGCTGCCCTTGTGCGGGCCCACGACCTTGTGGTCGCACATCATGTCGATCAGGCGCGAGGCGCGCGTGTAGCCGATGCCGAAGCGGCGCTGGAGCATGCTCGCGCTGCCGAGCTTGGTCGTGAGGACCACGCGGACGGCCTCGTCGTAGAGCTCGTCCTCCTCGTTCGGGTCCGGCAGGTCGTTGCCGGTCTCGTTGAGGATGTCGGTGTACTCGGCGGGGCCCGCCTTCTCCTTCACGAAGTCGACGATCGTCTTCACCTCGGCGTCCGAGATGAACGTGCCCTGGGCGCGCTTGAGCACCGACGAGCCCGGCGGGATGAAGAGCGTGTCGCCCTTGCCGAGCAGCTTCTCGGCGCCCTTGTGGTCGAGCACCACGCGGCTGTCGATCATGGACGAGACCTTGAACGACATGCGCATGGGCATGTTCGACTTGATCAGGCCCGTCACGACGTCCACCGACGGGCGCTGCGTCGCGAGGATGAGGTGGATGCCGACGGCGCGGCTCTTGGCCGCCAGGCGGATGATCGCCGTCTCGACGTCCTTGCCGTGCTGCAGCATGAGGTCGGCGAGCTCGTCCACCACGATGACCACGTAGGGCATCAGGTTCGGCGCGTCGATCTCGTCGTAGCCGTGGTCCTCGCGGATCTTCGCGCGGCGCTCGTCGCCGAGCCCGTTGTAGCCCGCGATGTTGCGGACGCCGGACTTCAGGAACAGCTCGTAGCGCTGCTCCATCTTCGCGACGGCCCACTCGAGGATCTGGGCCGCCTTCTTCATGTTCGTGACGACGGGCGTCAGCAGGTGGGGGATGCCCTCGAAGAAGGCCAGCTCGACCTGCTTGGGGTCGATGAGGACGACCTTCACCTCCTCGGGCGTCCGCGTCATGAGGATCGAGAGGAGGATCGTGTTGACGCACACGCTCTTGCCCGAGCCGGTGGCGCCCGCGATCAGCATGTGCGGCATCGCCGCCATGTCCTCGATGATGGGCTCGCCGAGCGCGTCCTTGCCGAGGAACAGGGGGATCGCGCGGCGGCCGATGCGGTCCTGGCCCTCCTCGATGAGGTCGCGCAGCTTCACCGCGTCGCGGATCGTGTTCGGGACCTCGACGCCGATCGTGTCCTTGCCCGGGATGGGCGCGACGATGCGGACGCTCTCGCTCTTCAGCGCGACGGCGAGGTCGCGGTCGAGGGTGGCGACGCGGTTGATGCGCGTGCCGGCCTCGAGGGCCAGCTCGTAGAAGGTGATGACGGGGCCGCGGCGCTGGCTCACGACGCGCGTCTCGATGCCGAACGACCGCAGGGTCGTCGCGAGCACCGCGGCGTTGCGCTCGATCTCGCTGCGGACCTTCTCGGGGTCGACGCTCTCGCCCTTCTCGAGGAGGTCGGCGGACGGGAACTCGTAGGCGCCGGTGCGGCGGGGCGGCGGCGCGCGCTTGGCGCGGGGCTCCGGCGCGGGCGCCGGCGCGGCCGGCTCCTCGTCGGCGGTCGCCTGCCGCAGCGCGCGGTCGAGGTCGACCTCGGACGCGTCGGCGAGGTCGAGGTCGTCGTCGTCGCGGCCGAGGAGCCGCTCGCCGCCGGTGGCGGCGTCGTCGAACGACCCGTGGCCGGCGTCCTCGTACGCGTCGTCGTCCTCCAC
>JAEUHO010000193.1 GCA_016795345.1 Planctomycetia bacterium
GCAGGCGCTCGCCGGCCGGGTGGACGCCGACGACCGCCGCCGCGTGGACGAGTACCTCGAGGGCGTCCGCGCGCTCGAGCAGCGGATCGCGCGCGGCGAGGCGCAGGGCGCGCCGGGCCTCGCGTCGCGCCCCAAGGGCCCGCCGCAGGACCACGCCGAGCACTTCGCGCAGCTCGCCGACCTGCTCGTGCTCGCCTTCCGCGCCGACCTCACGCGCACCGCGACGCTGATGATCGCCAACGAGGGCAGCAACCGCTCGTACCCCTCGGTCGGCGTGCCCGACGGCCACCACGGCATCAGCCACCACGGCAACGACCCGGCCCTCCGCCAGAAGATCGCCAAGGTGGACCGCTATCACGTCGAGCGCCTCGCGCACCTCCTCGCGGGGCTCGCCGGGGTCGCCGAGGGGAACGGGACGCTGCTCGACTCGACGTTGGTCCTCTACGGCTCGGGCATCGGCGACGGCAACCGTCACGACCACGAGGACCTCCCGATCCTCCTGGCGGGCGCGCCGACGGCCGGCCTCCCCGGCGGCGCCTACAAGCGCTTCCCTCCCCGCACCCCGCTCGCCAACCTCTTCTCCTCGATCGCTCTCGACGCCACCGGCGACCGCGCCGAGCTCGGCGACGCGACGGGCACCCTGCCGGCGTAGCGCCGACGCGTCGTCGGGCTCGCGAGGCTGTCCGATTCGCCGACGCGCGGCGACGCCCCTCGGCGGTTCTCGACGGCCCTCGCAGGCGAGGCGGGAACGCGGGTGAACCTCTCAGCGACGATCCCGCGTAACCTAGCCGCTGTGTTTGCTCGCACGTGACGGAACCATGCGACCGCAATCGAGACTTGGCCTTGCCCTCCTCGCGATCGGGTTGATCGTCACCGCGATGTTCGTCGGCCTACGGGGGCGGGACGACGTCGTCAGCGGGCCACCCGGTGACGACCGGATGTCCCCGACCGGAACCTCCCTTGATCTCCGACCCGGAGATCGACGGGCTCCGCCAGGCAGTGCCACCGGCGCGCTCCAGCGCGAGGCGCCCGTGCGGGTGGGCGTCGGGATCAGGGTGGTCGCAGCGGATGGATCCCCGGTCGTCGGCGCGCGTGCCGAGGTGCTCGACGACGCCGGCATGTCCGCTCACGAGGCCTGGTCGGGCGCGCACGGCGACGTGCCGCTGCCCGAGACGCTCGACGGACGCGTCACCGGGATCCGCCTGACCCATCCGGACTTCGCGGTCGCCGAACGGACCGTGTGCCTCTCACGAGGCTTGTCTCCAACGATCGTGCTCGCGTCGGGCTGCCTGGTTCGTCTGCGACTCACGGGCGAGTCGCGCGGCGCCTCGGGGCGCCTACGGTTCGCCGTCGAGCGCCCCGGCGAAGTGCTCGTCGGGGAGCGAGAGATCGAGATCACCGAAGGGAAGGGCATGGTCGGTCGGTTGTCGGGCGGTCTGTTCCGCGCCCTGCGATTCGGCGACGAAGACATCACGGCGCTCAACCCGCACGCCGTCGCGCTCCCGACGATCGGCGAGCTCGAACTCGACGTTGCGGCCGCGACGGCTTCCGGCGACGCGCCGGGCCGAGTGGAACTCAACGCAGGAAGCGCCTCGCCCGCATGGATGCGCCTCGTGGACGGGCGTACGTTGCGGACGCTCGCGGAGACGAAGCCCGGCGGTGCGGACGCCGTGTCCGCGCTCCTGGGAACCGTCCCTTCGGCCGAGGTCGTCGTGCTTGCTCGATCCGCGAGTCGCGCGGCGTTCGCACGGGTCGCTCCGCAGGCTCTCGGATCCGGAACGATCTCAGTGCCGTGGGGGCCGCAGGCCCGAGTGTCGGCGAACCTGCCTGCAGGTGCCGCCGTCCTGGACGCGCAGGTGTGGATCGGGGATCTGGCGGCTCTGGAGAAGGCGATCCAGTTCGGGACGCCTCGACGCGAGTCCGATGCGATCGTGGCGTCCGACGCCGCGCCGCACCCCGCGGTCTCGCTTCGGTGGTTCGGTCGCCCGGAGGTCGTCGGTGGCAGGGTCTCGTGGAACGACCTCCCCGAGGGTTGCGGTCTCCTCCTTCGTCTGGCGACGTCGATCGGCGGGTTCTCCGGGACCGTGCACCGCGTCGTCGACGGGACGATCGTCACCCTCGAGCGAGAGTCGCGGGTCCGCGTCGTTCCCGACCATGCGGGCGGTGCCTCCTCGCCCGGCTTCTTACGGATCACGGACGGTGGTGGGCGTGAAGTCGTCGCTGGCGCCTTCTCCTCCGGTGGGGTTACCGTCGTCGGTCTCGCGATCGACCGCTCCTACGTCGCGGTGGCGCGATGGGATCGGTTCGAGGGACGGGCTCGGTTCGGCGGGAGCGAAGAAGAGATCCGTCTGGTCACGACGCCGCTCGCACGGCGGGTCGTGAGCGCGACGATCCGGTTCGCGGATGGGGTTCCGGCGGCGGGTGCGCCCGTTCGCTTCGAAGCGGACGACGAGATTGCGGGCCCCGTCGTCCGAGCAGATGCGAACGGGCGCGCTGAGGGGTTGGTCTCCGAAGGCATGGGGGTGACCGTGCGCTGCTTGAGCCCGGCCGTGCGTGATGCTTCCGTCGCGGTGGCGCCGGGAGAAGAGACCGTGCTTCGCCTGGTGCCGCTGACACGGGTCCTCGTCCGTTGGTCCGGGCCGCCGGTGGTCGCACGGGTCGAGCTCTCGACGCCCGACGGTCGGCGGAAGGCGGTGGCGGGGCGCCTGGCGCAGGGAGGCGTCCTTGCCTTGGGCGCTTGGGAGCCGGCGGACGGGTACTCCATCCGAGTGCGCGAGAGCGACGGCTCGGTCCTCGCGGAGCGTCGGTTCTCCATCGAGTCGTCGAAGTCGCTGGAGTCGCCCCAAGAACTCGAGCTCGCCGTGCCCTGAGCACGGGTGAGCCGGGGGACGCGGGTCTGCCCCTCCGGGGGAGTCGCCACCGCGGGCGAGTGCGGACGACCCGTCGGGACTGCCTCTTGGCACGCAAGGCCCGGTGGCCGACGGCTCGGCCCCGGCGGTGACCTCGCCGTGATGGGGCGCGGGTTGGATGCGCCCGTCCGTGTTCGGGGTGGGACGCCGCGATCCACGCGGCGGGTCGACGTCGAGGCGGGCGCCGTGAGTTCGGACACAACTCGTACGGGGCGCCACGGTCCCGTACCGCCCCCGCCGGATAGCCTGAACCTCCGTCCGGCGGGGGCTTCTCCATGCGCGCACACGCAAGGCGGACGGCGTTCTTCGTCGCCGCGGTCGGGATCGTGACGGCGGTGATGGGCACCGTCGGGACCGTGTCTCGGGACCGCGAGGCCCGCGCGGCCGACGCGCCTCCGCCCGCGGCGCCCGCGGCGCCGGGCGACGCGCCCGCCCCCGTCGCGAAGGTCGAGACGTGGCACGGCTACCTCTTCCGCGACGCCGCGGGCCGCACCCGTCTCGGCGAGCCCGTCATCGCGATGGGCGTCATGGCCGTGCCGCCGCACGTCGTCGCGGAACCCCTCGCCGCGAAGCTCGCGCCCTGGCGCTCGACCGCGGACGACGACTGGTTCTTCCTCAACTACGCCCTCGAGCAGGCCGACGGCGTCGCCAAGGTGCCCGGCGTGCTCGTGACGCTGCGCGGGCCCGTGGACGGGAAGGAGCCCTCGTTCTTCGGCGAGGCGACCGACGAGCCCCGCACGATGCGCGGCGCGCGGCTCGTGGGCGTCGAGCGGCTCGACGCGCCGTGGCTGACCGCGTGGTCCGTGGTGTTCCGCGACCTCGCGTCGCCGTGGCGCGTCGCCCACAAGGTCGATCGTTCCCCGGAGGCCGTCCGCGCGTTCGCGGGCCGTGCGCTCGAGGCCCTGCGCGCCATGCGGGCCCACCCGGCGCCCGACGCCGCGTTCGCCGCCGCGGTGCGCGCCGTGGATCCCGACGGGGTCGTCACGACGGCCTTCCGCCGCGAGAAGGAGCGCGACCTGCAGCGGTGGCTCGTGGACGAGGACGCCGCGCAGGGGTGGAAGCTCCCCGGCCTCGCCGACCTGCCGCCGCTCCCGCCGACCGCCGAGCAGACGCAGGCGCTCCTCCTCTCGACGCCGACCCGCGCCGCGTTCCTCGCGGAGGTCGGCAAACGCTGGGCCGGCGACCTCGCCGACGTGCCGCTGACCCACTACGTCCGCACCCCGGGCCCGCACGGCGGCGGCACGTCGTGGCGGCGCTGCACCGTCGCGGACGTGCGCGACGGCTGGTCGGACGCCGACTACGCCGAGCGGCGGGCCGTGACGCAGGAGGTCGTCGGCCGATGAGGTACGCGTGGGTCGCCGCGGCCGTCGCCGGCGCCGCGACGATGGCGCTCGAGGTCTTGACCGCGCGCCGGCTCGCGCCCGCGTTCGGCCTCACGCTCTCGACGTGGGCGGTGCTGATCGCCGCGACGCTGCTCTCGGGTGCCGTCGGCGCGCTCCTCGGCGCGCGCTACGGAGGCCGTCCGTCGCGCACGCGGCTCGCGACGGCCCTCGCGATCGCCGCGTGCGCCGCCGCCTTCGACGCGGCCGCCGGCGCGTCCGTCGTCCGCGCGCTGTCCGGCGCGCCGCCCGACCTCGGGGCGGGCCTCGCGTCCCTGGTGCTCGTCGGGCCCGCCGTCGCCGCCCACGCGGCCGTGCCCCCGCTCGCGATCGCGCTCGGCGCGCAAGACCGGCCCGCGGGACAGGTCGCGGGCCGGGTGCTCGCCGCGTCCACCGCGGGCAGCCTCGTCGGCACGCTCGGCGTCGCCCTCGTGTTGCTGCCGCTCGAGGGCGTCGCGAGGAGCACGCTGGTGGTGGCGGTCCTCTGCGCGGTGACGGCGCTCTGGGTCGCCCGCCGCCGCGCCGCGTACGCCGTGATCGTGGCCGCGGTCGCGGCGAGCGGCGCGGCGCGGTCGGCCTTCGACGACCCGCCGGGTCTCGACGTGCTCGTCGCGCGGGGCTCGCCGTTCGGCGACGTGGTGCTGCGCGCGCGCGGGCCCTCGCTCGTGCTCGAGGTGGACGGCGTGGCCCAGGGCACGCGAGGCCCGCTCGTCGACGGCCTCGCGGCGCTGCGCGCGCGCGGCCAGGCGAGCGCGGCGCTCCCGATCCTCCACCCGCGCGCGCGGCGCGCGCTCGTGATCGGGCTCGGCGCGGGCGCGCTCACGGCCGGGCTCGCCGACGCGGGGCTCGACGTGACGACGGTCGACGTGAACCCGGTGCTCGTCGAGGTCGTCGCGGCGCGGTGGGGGATCCCGGGGCGCGTCGTGGTGGACGACGGCCGCCGGGCCTCGCGGTCCCTCGCCCCGGGGTTCGACGCCGTGGTGCTCGACGCGTTCCAGGGGGAAGGGCTGCCCTGGCACCTCGTGACGCGCGAGGCGTTCGAGGCCCTGCGTCCGCGCCTGGCGCCCGGCGCGATCGTCGTGGTGCACCTCGTGGGGCGCGCCGAGCACCGCGTGACGGGCGCGGTCGCGGCGACGCTGCGCGCGACGTGGGCCCACGGGCTCGCGGTCCGCTCGACGCGGGGCGGCGCGCTCGACGACCTGTTCCTGCTGGCGTCGGACGCGCCGCTCGCGTGGCCGCCGCACCCGGAGCTCGAGGCCTGTGTGCCGTTCGAGCCGCCGGCGGGGCCGGTGCTCACCGACGACGACAGCCCGCTCGACCGGTGGAACGAGCCGCTGGCCCGCGCGCTGCGGGCGGCGAGCGGGCGCTGAGGTTCACTTCCCGGCGAGCAAGTCGAGCGCGGCGCGGGCGGCGGCCTTGGCGCCGCCGTCGGGGTCGGTGTCGGCCATGCGGCGCAGACGGGCCTCGGCGGCGCGCACCTTGAGCCTGCCCGCGGCCTCGGCGGCCCAGCCGCGCATGCGGTGGAAGCCGTCGTCGAGGGCCTCGATCACGGAGGCATGGGTCTCGGGGTCGTCGGGCGCGAGCGCGACGAGGAGGTCGAGGGCGGCGCGGCGCATGGAGTGGTGGTCGCCGCGGCAGGAGTTGTAGGGGAGCATCGCGCGGGCGTACGGGAGCGCGCGGAGGTCGCCGAGCGCGGTGAGGCCCTCGAGGGCGGACTTCTGGACGACCTCGCGGTGCGAGCGGACCTTCAGGAGGTCGCGCAGGGTCTCGAAGGCGTCGGGCGCGTGGAGCCTGCCGAGGGCGACGGCGGCCGCGCCGCGGACGTACGGGCTCGGGTCGGTGGCGAGCGCCTTGGCGACGAGCGGCGCCGCGACGTCGCGGGTGAGCGAGCCGAGGGCCTCGGCGGCGGCCTCGCGCACGCGCGCGTCCGCGTCCGCGAGGGCCGCGGCGAGGGCCTCGAGGCGCGGCGCGATCGGCGTGGAGGCCGCCGCGAGCGAGCGCGCGGCCTGCGCGCGGACCGCGTGGACGGGGTCGTTGCGGACGAGCACCGTGAGCTCGCCGGTGGCCGAGGGGCTGGCGGGCCACTCGGCGAGGGCCTCGGCGGCCTCGATGCGGCCCGTGGGGTCGAGGTCGCGGCGCAGCAGCGCGCGCCAGGCGGACTCGTCCTGCGTCACGCGGCAACGGGCCAGCGTGCCGCCGCCCGCGCCGAGCCGCAGGGCGACGACGGTATCGCGTTCCACGACGCCGGCGGGGAGGTCGAACTGCTGGCGGCGGCGGCGGACGTCGAAGCGGCCCTCGTGGAGCTTGTCGCCGACGAAGAGGCGGTAGGGGACCGAGAGGCGGAACGCCTCGGGCTGCCCGCCGCCGGCGGTCTGGGTCTGCTCGACCGTGACGCGGACGAACGCGGCGGGCCCGTCGCGCACGACGTGGTGCGAGGCGGCGAGGACGGGGTAGCCCGCGCCGTAGACCCACTGGTCGAAGAACCACTCGAGCGACGTGCCGGCCTCGGCCTCGCAGGCGCGGCGGAGGTCGTCGGAGACGACGGCGCGATCCTCGTGCGCCTTCACGTAGCGGCGGACGGCGGCGCGGAAGACGTCGTCGCCGAGCTCGAGGCGGAGCTGGTGGAGGATGGCGGCGCCGCGGTTGTACTGCTTGCCGCCGAAGAGCTCGAGGGGGATGTCGCCGCGCGGGTCGGGCTTGAGGCCGAGGAGGTCGGGGCGGGGCGTGCCGTCCATGTAGCCGCGGTTCTGGAAGAAGCGCTCGAGGGCGAACTGGTCCTTGCCGTCGCGGTGCTCGAAGAAGAGGTCGGTGAAGTAGGTCGCGAAGCCCTCGTTGAGCCAGAGGTGGTCCCAGGTGCGGCACGTGACGATGTCGCCGAACCACTGGTGGGCGGCCTCGTGGGCCACGAGCCCGTCGGGCGAGTAGTTCGGGCGCGCCTCGACGGGGTGGAGGAGGCGCATGTTCATCGTCGTGGCGCTGGCGTTCTCCATGCCGCCGTAGACGAAGTCCCAGACCGTGGTCTGCGCGTAGCGCGGGTAGGCGTACTTGCGGCCGGTGTACTCGCTGAAGAACTCGAGGATGTCCTTCGTGGCGGAAAAGCCGTTCTTGATCTCCTCCTCGCGGCCCGGCGGGCCGTTGAAGTCGAGCGGCACGTCGCGCCACGTCTCGGTGACGGTGGCGTACTTCCCGACGATCAGCGTGATCAGGTACGACGGGATGCGGTGGTCGAGGCGCCAGTGGTCGCGGCGCAGGCCCTCGCCGGCGGGTTCGCTCGCGACGAGCGTGCCGCCCGAGACCGTCTTCAGCGCGGCGGGGACCGTCGCGATCACCTCGACGGTGGCGCGGTCGTCGGGCTGGTCGTAACACGGGATCCAGCGGCGGTTGTCGTCGGACTGGCCCTGGCTGTACATCTCGAGCGGCGTGTCGGGGCACGTCTTGCTGGGCGAGTGGAAGTAGAGGCCGGCGGTGGGCCGCGAGCGGTAGAGGACGGTCACCTCGGCCTCGGCGCCCTTCGGCGTCGGCCGCGCGAGCGTCACGTGCAGCACGTTGTCCGCGAGGCGGAACTCGCACGGGGTCCCCGCGCCGTCCTTCACGCCGAGGACCGCGGTCTCCTGGCAGTGCAGGCGCAGGACGCGCAGCGGGTCCACGAGCGCGACGAACCGGACGGTGGTCTCGCCGTCCACGTAGGCGTCGTCGATGTGGGGCGTCACGCGGACGACGAGGTGCGTCTGGTCGAAGTCGCGCGTGGTGGCGTCGAGCGCCGGCTCGGCGTGGGCGCGGGCGGTGGCGAACACCGCGACGAGGAGGGCGAAGGCGGCACGGGACGCGAGGGGGGCGCGGCGCATCGCGGGAGGGTACCGGGCGGGCCGTCCGGGGGGAACCGCAGGGCCGCCGAGGCCGGCATCCAAGGGAGCGTGCCCCGCGTACCGGGGTCGGAGGTCGCCATGCCGTCCATCCCGTCCGAGGCCCCCGCAACGCTCGTCCTGGTCCGTCTGCTCGCGTTGGCGGACGCGAACCCCACGGCCGGCCGCGAGGTCGTCGCCGCCCTGGTGTCCGAGGGAGAGCGGGCGGTGGGCCCCGTCGCGGGCCTCTTGGCGGACGCGCGCCGGCCGGCGGTGGTCCGCGCGGCGGCGGCGGTGATCCTCCGCCGGATCGGCGGCCCCCGGGCGGCCACGGCGCTCGCGGGCGCGACGCACGACGCCGAGCCCCTCGTGGCCGCGGTCGCCTCCGCCGCGTGCCCCGCGGCCTGACGGCCGCGGTCAGCGAGAAGGCTCCGCCGGTGCGGAGGATCCAGACCGCGTCAGTCGCCTCCCAGGAAGGTCTCGGCGTCGATCCCGAGCACGTCCGCGACGACGAGTCGGATCGCGCACAGGCGCGCGGGCGACAACCGACCGCAACTCTCGTCGATCCGTTCCAAGTCCACCACGGCGATCAGGTGGCAGACCGCGAAGGAGAGCGTACGCAGTCCACTTTCCTCCGTCGGAACTCGGACTGCGGTCGGCCGCCGTACGTACTCCGGATCGGAGAACAGAGGCACGACGACGGTCGTGCGCAATCTCGCGGGCCGGAACGCCTGTACGACGACGGCCGGGCGGCGCTTGTCGACTTCCGACCCGACACCGGCCGTGAAGTCGACCCAGACGACGTCCCCCTCGCTGACCTCCATCTCACCCGCCCGTCGCCAGGAGTTGGTCGAACGCGGGGCGAGCGGCGGAGAGCCAGTCGCGTTCCTCGTCTCCGCATGCGTCTGGCGCACGACGGGTGCCGTCCTCGGGCTTCGCCACCGCACCGGCCGTGCGGAGGACCGCGGCGAGCGCGAGCGAGAGGTCCTTCGAGATCCAGCACAACTGCTCGACGGTCTCGTCCTGCGGCGACGACGCAGGGTCTTCGGCGCCGAGCAGCACCGCCGTGATCGCGACGTCCCGCAGGACCGCCAGTCGGAGGACCGACGTCACGTCCACGGCGGGCGCTGCGAGTCGTGCGTCGATCTCCGCTTCCCGGCCCGTCGCCCACCGGGCCGTGCCGATCGAGACGCGCAACCCCAGGGCGAACGAGTCCAGGGCGTCGGGATCGACGCGGTGCACCAGGAACTCGCGGGCCTGGCCGGCGACCGCGTCGGGATCGATGGAGCGTGCGAACTCCGCCCACGCCCCCTGCAGCACGTCTCGCAACAGAAGGACGAGTTCGAACCAGGTGTCGATCGACGTCGCGAACCGGCGGACGAGCGCCCTTTCGACGCCCTCGCGCGTCCGCTCCCCGCACTGGAGCAGAGGCCTCAGCGCCACCCGCTCGTGCTGCTCGATCGCGGCGCGCAGCCGCGGAAGGTGAAGCTGCACCTGCGGGAAGGCCCGCAACAGCCGATCGTCGGCTCGCGTCAGCCAGGTGAAGGCGCTGGACTGCATGGCCGGGAGTCTACATCGAAGCCCGGCGGACCGGGGGGTTAGGCGCCCGGGACGAGGCCGCTCGCGCGCACGCCGTCGAGGAAGAACTGCACGGCGATGGCGGCGAGCAACATGCCCATGAGGCGCGTGAGGACGCGCATCGCGATGGGCTTCACGCGGTAGGCGTGCCGCGCGGCGAGGCGCAGGATGCCCCATGACGCGATCAGCACGATGGCGATGCAGCCGTACAGCGCCGCGTGCTGCGACACGCCCTCGGCGCGCGACCGCAGGAGCATGACCGCGGAGATGGCGCCGGGGCCCGCGAGCATCGGCACCGCGAGCGGCGACACGGCGACCTCCTCCTTCTCGGACGCGGCGCCGATCTCGGCGCGGGTCTCGCGCGTCTCCGTGCGGCGCGCGCGGAGCATGTCGAGGGCGACGAGCAGGAGGAGGATGCTGCCCGCGATCTGGAACGCGGGCATGGTCACGCCGAGGACGGCGAGGACCGACGGGCCGCCCGCCGCGAACCCCATGAGCACGAGCGCCGCGACGGCGCACGCGACGGCGGCGGTCCGTTTCCGGTGGGCCTCGTCGTCGTCGGTCATGGCGAGGAACGCGGGCACGAGCGCGATCGGGTCCACGATCACGAACAGCGACGAGCACGCGAGGACGAGGTACTCGGCGAGGGACATGCCTCCCCCGATTCTGCCGTCCCTCCTCCCCTCACGCGAGGCCCGTCCGCCACCCCCCTCCCGCCTTCCCGCGCTTGTCCCCTCTGCTCCGCTCCGCTCCGCTCTGGGCATACGAAGGGGCGCACCTACCTCCTCGGCCGCGACACGCCTCCGCTCTGGGCTTACGAAGGGGACGCACCTACCTCCTCGGCCGCGATTCGCTGCAGGTCGCGGGAGCCGCGGCGAGGAGGCTGTACTCGCACCGCCGTCCGCCGACGAGCCGCCCGACGAGGAGGAGCCGCAGCAGCGGCGACGACGAGGAGGGGACCGAGGGCCCCATGGGGGCCCGAGGGACGGCGAACCCCGACCTTCAGCGAGCGCGGCCGTCCGTCCCTCGGAGAGATCCCGCCCTACCCCCCTCTACGCATATGCGTCAGGAGGGGGGCAGAGGCACATGAGGTTGCGGTCGCCGTAGACGTCGTCGATGCGTGCGACCGACGGCCAGTACTTGTGCACGCGCGTCCACGGGGCCGGGAACGCGGCGACCTCGCGGGAGTAGGGGTGCGCCCACTCCGTCGCCGTCACCGCCGCGGCGGTGTGCGGCGCGTTGTGGACCGGGTTGTCGTCGCGGGCGGTCTTGCCGTCGATGACGTCCTGGATCTCCTTGCGGATGGCGATCAGCGCGTCGCAGAGGCGGTCGAGCTCCTCCTTCGACTCGCTCTCCGTCGGCTCGATCATCAGCGTGCCGGCCACGGGGAACGCGACCGTCGGCGCGTGGAAGCCGTAGTCCATGAGGCGCTTGGCGACGTCGATGGCCTCGACGCCGCTCGCGTCCTTCAGCGGGCGCAGGTCGAGGATGAACTCGTGCGCCACGCGGTCGTTCGCGCCCTTGTAGAGCACGGGGTAGTGGGGCTCGAGGCGCTTCGCCATGTAGTTGGCGTTCAGGATCGCGACCTTCGTCGCGTGCGTGAGCCCGTCCGGGCCCATCATCGCGATGTAGGCCCACGGGATCACGAGGATGCTCGGGCTGCCGAAGGGCGCGGCCGAGACCGGGCCGATGGCCTTCGCGCCGCCCGTCTTGATCACGGGGTGGCCGGGCAGGAAGGGCGCGAGGTGCGCCGCGACGCCGATGGGGCCGACGCCGGGGCCGCCGCCGCCGTGGGGGATGCAGAACGTCTTGTGGAGGTTGAGGTGGCAGACGTCCGGGCCGAAGTCGCCCGGCCGGCAGAGGCCGACCTGCGCGTTCATGTTCGCGCCGTCCATGTAGACCTGGCCGCCGGCGTCGTGGACCGCCTTGCAGATCTCGCGGATCGACGCCTCGAACACGCCGTGCGTGGACGGGTACGTGATCATGAGGCAGGACAGCTTGTCCTTGTGGGCCTCGGCCTTCGCCTTGAGGTCGGCGACGTCGACGTTGCCCTTGGCGTCGCACGCGACGACGACGACCTTCATGCCGGCCATCACCGCGCTCGCGGGGTTCGTGCCGTGGGCCGACTGCGGGATGAGGCAGACGTCGCGGCCCTTGTCGCCGCGGCTCTCGTGCCAGGCGCGGATCACGAGGAGGCCGGCGTACTCGCCCTGGCTGCCCGCGTTGGGCTGCAGCGAGACGGCGGCGAAGCCCGTGATCTCGGCGAGCCACGCCGAGAGCGAGGTCGTGAGCTCCTCGTAGCCCTTCCACTGCGCCGCGGGGGCGAAGGGGTGGATGCGCCCGAGCTCGGGCCACGTCACCGGCAGCATCTCGGCCGCGGCGTTGAGCTTCATGGTGCACGAGCCGAGCGGGATCATGCTCGTGGTGAGCGAGAGGTCCTTCGCCTCGAGGCGCTTCATGTAGCGCAGCAACTCGTGCTCGCTGCGGAAGCGGTGGAAGACCGGGTGCGCGAGGTAGCCGCTCGTGCGGGCGAGCTCCTTCGGCAGGCCGGCGGCGCCCGCGGCGAGGTCCTCGACCTTGGCGGAGACCGGCGCGCCGGCGGCGAGCACCGAGAGGAGCGTCGCGACGTCGTCGGCGGAGGTCGCCTCGTCGAGCGCGATCGTCAGGCTGTCCTTGCCGAGCGCGCGCAGGTTGACGCGCGCGGCCGCGGCGGCCTTGAGGATCGCCTTGCGCTTCTCGGCGCCGCAGTCGATGCGCACGGTGTCGAAGAACGGGCGGCCGCCCGTGGCGAGGCCGAGGCCCTTCGCGCCCTTCTCGAGGGCGGCGGCGAGCGCGTGGACGCGGCGCGCGATGGCCGCGAGGCCCTCGGGACCGTGATAGACGGCGTACATGCTCGCGACGACCGCGAGGAGCACCTGCGCCGTGCAGATGTTGCTCGTCGCGCGCTCGCGGCGGATGTGCTGCTCGCGGGTGCCCAGCGCGAGGCGCATGGCGGGCTTGCCGCTCGCGTCCTTGCTCACGCCGACCAGGCGGCCGGGCATGGAGCGCTTGAACTCGTCCTTCGTCGCGAGGAAGCCCGCGTGCGGGCCGCCGAAGCCGAGCGGCACGCCGAAGCGCTGGCTGTTGCCGACGGCGACGTCGGCGCCCATCTCGCCCGGCGGCGTGAGGAGCGTGAGCGCGAGGAGGTCGGTGGCGACGACGACCATGGCGCCGTGGGCGTGGGCGCGCTCGATGAAGGCGCGCGGGTCGGTGATGCCGCCGTCGGTGGCGGGGACCTGGATCAGGCAGCCCGCCGTCGCCTTCGCGAAGTCGTACGTGCCGGCGTCGCCGACCACGACCTTCGTGCGGGTGGCCTTGGCGCGCGTCTTGACCACGGCGATCGTCTGCGGGTGGCACGCGGCGTCCACGAAGAAGAGGCCGGCGTCCTCGCCCTTGACCGCGTAGCAGAGGTGCATGGCCTCCGCGGCGGCCGTCGCCTCGTCGAGCATCGAGGCGTTCGCGATCTGCATCCCCGTGAGGTCGCAGACCATCGTCTGGAAGTTCAGCATGGCCTCGAGGCGGCCCTGGCTGATCTCGGCCTGGTACGGCGTGTACTGCGTGTACCAGCCCGGGTTCTCGAGGACGTTGCGCAGGATCGCCGGCGGGGTGACCGTGTCGTGGTAGCCCATGCCGAGGTAGGAGCGCCACACCTTGTTCTTCCCGGCGATGCCGCGCAGGTGCGCGAGGACGTCGGCCTCGGACCCCGCCGCCGGCAGCGCGAGCGGCTGCTTCACCCGGATCCCCGCGGGGACCGTCTCGTCGATCAGCGCGTCGAGCGAGCGGACGCCGAGGGCCGCGAGCATCGCGGCGACCTCGTCCGCCCCGGGGCCGACATGGCGGCGCACGAAGCGGTCGGGATGGCGGAGGTCGAGGGAGGAGGGGGCAGCCGTCCGGTTCGAGGTCGTCGTGGGCATGGAAAGAAGGTCCCGGGGGAGGGAAGGCCCGGCGGGGGTGCCCCCGACGGGCCGTGGAAGGTCGGACGGTTGTACCGCTGCGCGGGCGGCCCCCCCCGTTTCGGGCGGGTCGCGGTCGCCTCCCGGCCGGACCGCGCCCCCCGGGAAATCGGACCCCGGGCCTCGCGGTCCCCCGCGGTCGGCCGCCCGGCGGCCGGGCCTCGCGGTCGAGGGGCGTGACCTCCAGCCGACGTCGTGCTGGTAGCGTCTCGCGGTTCCCCGGAGGTCTCCATGCGTTCGACGTACGGTCTCGTGGTGGCGGCGGCCCTCGCCGTCGCGGTCGGTTCCCCGGCTCTCGCCCGCGCGGGCGACGACGCGACGGCCCACGCCGGCGTCGCGTTCGAGCCCGGGACGCCGCCGTTCGCCGACGTGCTCGCGAAGGCGAAGGCCGAGGGCAAGCTGGTCTTCCTCGACTTCGCGACCGAGTGGTGCGGCTGGTGCAAGCGGCTCGACAAGGACACCTTCAGCCAGGCGTCCGTCGCCGAGGCGATGAAGGGCTTCGTCGCGGTCCACGTGGACGCGGAGAAGGGCGAGGGCGTGGCGCTCGCGCGGAAGTTCGGCGCGCGCGGCTTCCCGACCCTCGTGGTCGTCGACGCGGCCGGTGAGGAGGTCGACCGCATCGTCGGGTACCTGCCGCCGGAGAAGTTCGTCCCCGCGATCGCGCGCATCGCGCGCGGCGAGGGCACGCTGCCGGCGCTCCGCAAGCAGGTCGCGGAGCACCCCGACGACCTCGGCCTCGCGCTCGACCTCGCGGACAAGCTCGCCGAGTCGAACGGCGACGCGGCCCTCGAGCTCGCGACCGCCGTCGAGAAGAAGGCGGCCGACCAGCCCGCGTTCGCGGCGCGCGCGCTCGCGACGCAGATGAAGGTGCACCAGGGCGCCGAGCGGGGCGACGCGGCCACGGCCGCGGCGGAGGCGCTCGTCGAGCGGTACGCGGACCAGCCGGCGGCGCAGGACGCGTTCCAGCTCCTCGTGTTCTCGAAGATCCGGCCGGTGGCCCGCGGCCAGCGGCCCGACGTCGAGCCCGCGCTGGCGGCGATCGCCGGCCTGCGCGCGAAGGTGAAGGACGGCAGGCTCCCCGCCGCGGTCGAGCGGCTCGCCGCGCAGTTCCACCGCATGGCGGCCGAGGCGGCCCTCGGGCGCGCCGTGGCGGCGGCGGGCGACGACGCGCAGGCGCTCAACGAGGCCGCGTGGTCGTTGTTCCTCATGAAGGGCGACCTCCGCCCGGCGCTCGCGTGGGCCACGAAGGCCGTCGAGCTCTCGAAGCGCGACGCGGCGGTCCTCGACACGCTCGCCAACATCACCGCCGAGATGGGCAAGCTCGACGAGGCGATCACGCTGGAGGAGGAGGCCGCGTCGAAGGCCGACGACCCGCGCATGAAGGCCGAGTTCGCCGAGTCCGTCGCGAAGTGGAAGGCGGTCCGCGACCTGCGCGCGGGCACCGGCCGCACCGTGATCCCGGCCACCCCGCTCGTCGCGCCGGACGCCCCGAAGGCCCCGGAAGCCCCGAAGGCCCCGGACGCCCCGAAGGCGCCGGACGCCCCGAAGGCGCCCGCGCCGGGCGGCGGTGCGTGCGGCGGCGGCAAGTAGCGCCGCGTCCCCTCCGCGAGCGCCCGCCGAGGGCGCTCCGACGGCCCCCGCGACCTGCCGAGGCAGGCTCGCGGGGGCCGTCTGCATTCCGTACCGCGTGCGCCATCTCGCGCCGCCGTCACCGCGGCGCGACTATGGTGGCCCCGTGGACGCCCTCCCGATCGACCCGCTGTTGCCCGGGATCGTGGACGCCGTCCGGCGGACGGGCCGGCTCGTCTTGGAGGCGCCCCCGGGCGCCGGCAAGACGACCCGCGTGCCGTCCGCGCTCCTCGACGCGGGGGTCGCGGGCGGGCGCGACGTCGTGGTGCTCCAGCCGCGACGGCTCGCGGCGCGCATGGCGGCGCGACGCGTGGCCGACGAGCGCGGCGAACGCCTGGGGGACGCCGTCGGCTTCCAGGTGCGCTTCGACCGCGTGGGGGGCGACCGCACGCGCCTGTGGTTCGTGACGGAGGGCGTGCTGGCGCGCCGGCTCCTCGCCGACCCGACGCTCGACGGCGTCGGCGCGGTGGTCCTCGACGAGTTCCACGAGCGCCATCTCGCGGCGGACGTGGCCCTGGCGCAGCTGCGGCGCCTGCAGGGGCACGCGAGGCCCGACCTCGCGCTGGTCGTCATGTCGGCGACGCTCGACGCCGAGCCCGTCGCGCGGTACCTCGACGACGCACCCCGCGTCCGCTCCGAGGGCCGCGCGTTCGCCGTCGAGGTCGAGCATCTCGAGCGCCGCGACGACCGGCCCCTCGAGACGCAGGTGGCCGCGGCGGTCGGGCGTCTGTGCGACGGCGGGCTCGCGGGCGACGTGCTCGTGTTCCTGCCGGGCGCCGCCGAGATCCGGCGCTGCACGGACGCGCTGCGGGGCCTCGCCGCCCACCACGGCCTGCTCGTCCTGCCGCTCCACGGCGACCTCCCGCCCGACGAGCAGGACCGCGCGGTCCGCCGCGCCGACCGCCGCAAGGTCGTCCTCTCGACCAACGTCGCCGAGACCTCGGTCACGATCGACGGCGTCGTCGCCGTGGTGGACGCCGGGCTCGCGCGCATCGCGTCGTTCGCGCCGTGGAGCGGCCTCCCGACGCTCCGCACCGAGCCCGTCGCACGCGCCGCGCTCGCCCAGCGCGCCGGCCGCGCCGGCCGCACGCGGCCCGGCCGCTGCCTCCGGCTCCTCACCCGCGCCGACCACGACGCCCGGCCCGCGTTCGAGCGCCCCGAGGTCGCGCGGCTCGACCTCGCCGAGACGGTCCTCGAGCTCCGCGCGGCCGGCGACGACCCGGCGGCGTTCCCGTGGTTCGAGCGCCCGCCGGAGGCCGCGCTCGCCGCGGCCGACGCGCTCCTCGCCCGCCTCGGCGCGACCGGCCCCGACGGCGCCGTCACCGACACGGGCCGCCGCATGTTGCGGTTCCCGCTGCACCCGCGGCTCGCGCGCCTCCTCGTCGAGGCGGAGGCCCGCGGCGTCGCGGAGGAGGGCGCCGTCGTCGCGGCGCTCCTGGCCGAACGCGACGTGCGCCGCGGCGCACGCACCGGCGGCCGCGCGCGCGTCGCCGCGTCCCGCGACGTGGACGCGGGCCACAGCGACCTCCTCGCGCGGCTCGACGCCTTCGACGAGGCCGCCGCGCTGCGCTTCCAGCCCGGGCCCTGCGCCGACCGCGGCCTCGACGCGGGGGCGGCCCGCGCGGTGGACCGCGTCCGCGCGCAGCTCGAGGGCCTGCTGCGGCGCGCGCCGCGCGACGCGGGCCCCGACGGCCGCCGGGCCTCGCGTCCCGGACCCTCGACCGTCGCCGACCTCGAGGCCGCGCTCGCGGCGTGCGCGCTCGTCGCGTTCCCCGACCGCGTCGGCAAGCGGCGCCGGCCCGACGGGCCGGAGCTCCTCCTCGCCGGCGGCGGCACGGCCACGCTCGCGGAGGAGAGCGTCGTGCGCGACGCCGCGTTCGTCGTCGCGGTGGACGCCGAGGAGCGCCCGCGGGGCGACCCGCTCGTGCGCACCGCCGTCGCCGTGTCGCCCGAGGAGCTCGTCGACGCGTTCCCCGCGCGCGTGCGCGAGGAGGTCGTCGCGCGGTTCGTCGCCGACGGCGAGCGCGTCGAGGCCGTGCGGCGCACGGTCTACGAGGGGCTGGCCCTCGAGGAGGCGCGCGTGCCGGCGTCGGCGGCGCCCGAGGCGGCCGCGGTGCTCGCCGCGGAGGCGCGACGCGCGGGCGTGCGCCGCTTCGCCGAGGACGGCGCCCTCGACGCGCTGCTCGCGCGGGCCGCGTTCGCGGCGGTCCACGCGCCCGGCGTCGGGCTCGAGACGCTCGACGAGGCGGCGGCGGGCCGCGCGCTCGAGGCGCTCTGCGCGGGCCGCGCGTCGTTCGCCGAGCTCCGCGACGCCGACCTCGTCGGCGCGCTGCTCGGCGCGCTGCCGCCCGCCGCGCGCGCGGCGCTGGAGGCGCTCGCCCCGGAGCGCGTCCGCCTGCACGGCGGGTGCTCGCCCCGCGTGGCG
>JAEUHO010000196.1 GCA_016795345.1 Planctomycetia bacterium
CGTCCTCGCCCATGCCGGGGCCGCGACGCGGACCGCGCGGGCCCCGAGGGCCGCGGCGGTCGTCGCCGTCGCCGTCGTCGTCGCCGTCGTCGCCCCGCGGGCCGCGACCGGGTCCCATCCCACGGCCGTCCGGGCCCGGGCCGAACCGCGGGCCGCCCTGCGGGCCCATGCCCCCACGACCGTCACCGCCCATGGGGCCCGAACCCGGGCCACGCCCCTGACCGCACGTCGGGCAGCAGGCCTCGCCGTCCGGACGATCCCCGCGCTGCGGGCCCATGCCGGGTCCGCCCATGGGCCCCCCACGGCCCGGGCCCATGCCACCGGGTCCCATCCCACCGGGTCCCATGCCCATCCCGCCGGGGCCCATGCCCCCGCGACGACCGGCGCCCATCGGGCCTCGCGGTCCCCGCGGGCCGCGACCCATCGGGCCCGTGCCCAGCGGACCGTCCCCACGCGGCCCCGGACCGGCACCCATGGGCCCCATCGGGCCCATGCCGCGCGGCCCCATCCCGCCCGGCCCCATACCCATCGGACCCATCGGGCCCATCGGACCCATCGGGCCCGCGTGCGGGCCGTGCTTCGGGAAGTCGGCCTTCGTGAGCACGTCGTCCTGGTTGCGGTCGAGCTTCGCGAACGCCTTCGCGCTGCGCGTGTACTCGGCCTTCGTCAGGAAGCCGTCCTTGTTGGCGTCGTACTTCTGCAGCAGCAGGTCGAGCATCGACTCGGGCTCGTCGGCCGGGTTCGGCGGCTCGGGCGCCTTCGGGGCTTCCGGGGCGTTGGCGGCCGGCTTCGGGGCGGCGTCTTCCGCCCGGACGGTCGTGGCGACGACCGCCACCAGGGCGGCCGGCAGGCCGAGCGCGAGCGCGCGGCGCAGGAGGGTTCGGGACATCGGGGGCTCCTCGTCGGGTCCACCTGGACCTCACCCCATGGACGCCGACCGACCTTGCGGAATCCTTGCGGGCCCCGCCGCGGCCCCGCTTCAGGGAAACGCAAGGTCGCGGGACCACCCTGCCGTGGCCGGCCCCGGTGCTTTGGGGCCTGCTCCGAACCAACGGACGGATTTCGGTCGGCGGCGGGAGGCGCCTCGCGGCGTCCCTCGTCGTCAGCGTGTCCAGAACACGCGATCCTCCTCGTTCCTTGCGGTGCACCTCCCGGGCGCTCGCCCGAAATCGGTTCCTTGGGTTCGTCGCAGACCCTTACGCTCGTCCCCCGGAGCCCCCTCGCGTGTCCCCGCGCATCCTCCTCGTCGAAGACGACCGCCGGCTCGGCGAGCAGGTCGTCGAGACGCTGCGCGGGGCCGGCCACGACGTCGTCTGGCTCCGCGACGGCGACGTCGCGATGCGCACGTCGCCCGCGGGCTTCGACCTCGCGATCCTCGACCTGATGCTGCCGGGCGCGTACGGCCTCGACGTCCTGAAGCAGCTGCGGAAGTCGAGCGCGCTGCCGGTGCTGATCCTCTCGGCGGTCCAGGCGACGCCCGACAAGGTGCGGGCGCTCGCGCTCGGCGCCGACGACTTCGTGAGCAAGCCCTTCTGGCCGGAGGAGCTCCTCGCGCGCGTCGAGGCGCGGCTGCGCCGCCCCGAGATGCGGCACACGGCGCGCGTCGAGGTGGGTCGCCTCGTGCTCGACCTCGAGGCGCGGACGGCCGCGGTGGACGGCGAGGCCGTGGCGCTCACGCGCCTCGAGTTCGACTTCCTGGCCGCGCTCGCGCGCAAGCCCGGCGCCGCCGTCTCGCGCGCCTGGCTCGTCGACCACGTGCTCGACGCCGAGCGCGACGGCGCCGACCGCACCCTCGACGTGCACGTGTCGCGGATCCGCCGCAAGCTCGGCCCGGCCGCGCGGCAGCTCGCGACGGTGTGGGGCGTCGGGTACCGCCTCGAGGCCCACGCCGCGCCGGAGGAGCCGTCGTGAGGCTGCGCGCGCGCCTCGTCGTGGCCGTCGCCGGCACCGCCGCGCTGCTCGTGACGGGCTGGTGGTTCGTGTCGTCGCGCCAGCGCGACGCGCGCCTCGACGACGCGCTCCTCGAGTTCGCGGTCGCGACCCTCGACGCCGGCGGCCGCGCGCGCTGCGAGGCCGACCCCGGCCGGTTCGTCGTGTTCGTGCCCGGCCCCGGCGCGATGCCCGGCCCCCTGGGGCGCGGCCCGTTCCGTCGTTTCGACGACCCCGCGCGCCGTCCCGACGACCCGCCGCGCCGGCCGGACGACGGCGCGCCCCGCGGGCCGCGTCCCCGCGACGACGGTGCGCCGCCCCGCGGCCCCGGCGGACCGCAGCCCGCGGGACCCGACGTCGGCGGCCCCGCGGGGCAGGGGCCCGTCGGCCCGCCCCTGCCCGGCGGCCCCCGGCCCGACGACGCGAGGCCCGGTCGCCCGCGCGAGGGCGACGGCACGTGGTTGTGGGCCTACGACGCGACGTTCGTCTCGCACAACACGGCGGCGCCGCCGCTCCCGCCGGCCCTCGTCGACGCGCTCGCCGGCGGCGCGCGCATCGCCGCGGCGGACTACCACGTCGGCGACCGCGCGGGCCGGCAGGTGGCCCTGCGGACCACCGCCCCGGACGGCCCCTGCGCCGTCGTGCTCGTGCGACGACTGCGGCCGCAGGACGCGGGCGACCTCTCGACGCTCTGGGTCGGGGCGCTCGCGCTCGCCCTCGGCGTCCTCGGCGCCGTCTGGCTCGCCGCGGGCACGGTGGTCCGCCGGCTGCGCCGCCTCGAGCAGCACGTGGGCCGGGCCGCACCCGGCGCGGACTCGGCCGAGGCCGTCGTCGCGGGCGACGACGAGGTGACCTCGGTCGCGCGCGCGTTCGACCGCGCGGGCGGCGCGATCCGCGCGCACCTCGCGACGGTCGAGGCCCGCGAGCGCACGCTGCGCGACTTCGTGGGCAACACGACGCACGACGTCGGCACGCCGCTCACGGTCCTGCAGGCCCACCTGGCGACCCTGCGCGACCAGGCCGACGAGGGGCGCCCCGCCGACGGCGAGCGCGTGAAACGCGCCCTCGAGGAGGCGCACTACGTCGGGATGCTGCTCCACAACCTCGGCGCCATCGCGCGCCTCGAGGCCGGCGAGGTCCACCTCGACCGCCACCGCGTGGACCTCGGCGCGGTGCTGCGGCGCGCCGTGGACCGCCACGCGCCGATCGCGCGCGGCCGCGGCATCGCCCTCGAGCACGCGGTGCCGGAGGCCGCCGTGGAGGTCCTCGGCGACGTGACGCTGCTCGAGCAGGCCGTCAGCAACGTGGTGCACAACGCCGTCTCGTACGCCGACCACAACGTCGCCGTGGTGCTCGAGACGTCGGGCACGCCGCCGACCGGCTTCCGCCTGCGCGTCCTCGACGACGGCCCGGGCATCCCGCCCGACGAGGTCGCGCGGGTGACCGAGCGCGCGTACCGCGGCGCCACCGGCCGCACGCGCCGCCCGGGCGGCGGCGGCCTCGGCCTCGCCATCGTGAAGGACGTGCTCGACCGCCACGGCTTCGCGCTGACGCTCGCGCCCGTGGAGCCGCGCGGCCTCGAGGTCGGGCTCGCGGGCCGCCTCGCCCCGCCCGCCGACGCACGGGCCTAAGCTCGACTTCTGCCCTTTTCCGGGGTTCCGGCGGGCGGTCGTAGGGCGGCGGGCTAAAGAGTGTGGGCCCCCGAGCCGCCGACTCGGGTATGGCGACACGAGTCCAACGGGCAAGGAAGCCCACGATCCCGACCTGCTCA